>NZ_RZPF01000059.1:0-14421 GCF_004022735.1 Mesorhizobium sp. M7A.F.Ca.AU.001.01.1.1 | reverse complement strand
GGAGTAGGAAGGTTCTTCCTTCTCCCCCTGTGGGAGAAGGTGGCCGAGCGAAGCTCGGTCGGATGAGGGGTGTTCCAGCTTGGCAACGCCGGCACTCCGTCCAGCACCCCTCAACCGTCTTGGCGCTGCGCGCCAATCCACCTTCTCCCACAAGGGGAGAAGGGAAAAAGCCCGCTAAACCAGCGGCTTCAGAGCCACCCACACAGCGCCGCCGATCAGGCCGAGGAAGATCAGCCAGCCGACCTGGTTGTTCGACCTGAACAGGCGCAGGCATTGGTCCGGATTGTCGATGTCCAACACGGCGATCTGCCGCGCCATATGGGTGCCGGCGGCGATCAGCCCGGCCAGCGCCACCACCGGCGCCTGCGCCGACGCGAAGGCGATGGCGAAGCAGATCAGCGCGCCGCCATAAAGTCCGGCCAGCCAGGCCTTGGTGTTGTCGCCGAACAGGCGTGCCGTCGAGCGCACGCCGACAATGGCGTCATCTTCCTTGTCCTGGTGCGCGTAGATCGTGTCGTAGCCGATCACCCACAGGATCGAGCCGATATAGAGCATGACAGCAGGCCCATCGAGATCGCCGAACTCGACCGCCCATCCCATCAGCGCGCCCCAGGAAAAAGCAAGGCCGAGCACCAGTTGCGGCCAGTTGGTTATCCGCTTCATGAACGGATATATGGCGATGACCGCCAGTGAGCAGATGCCGAGCAGGACGGCAAAGCTGTTGAACTGGATGAGCACGACGAGGCCGACCAGGGCCTGCAGGACGAGAAACAGCCATGCCCGCCGGCGCGTCGCCTTGCCTGACGGCAGCGGTCGCGAGCGCGTGCGCTCCACCTGGTTGTCGATGTCCTCGTCGACGAGGTCGTTGTAGGTGCAGCCGGCGCCGCGCATGGCGATGGCCCCGACCAGGAACAGCACAAGATACAAAGGCGCCGGCAGCAGTGAGAGCAGCGGGTCGCCGGGACGCGGATAGGCGCTTGCCGCCAAGGCCGCCGACCACCAGCACGGCCACAGCAGCAGTTGCCAGCCTATCGGCCTGTCCCACCGCGCAAGCTGCGCATAGGGCCATATCGAGCGCGGCAGCACGCGGTAGACCCAATGGCCGTTCGGCGCATCGGCGACACGGCCCTGGGCCGCTTTCGACTGGATGGTTTCCATGCCCATGGAGTGGCAGCAGCGGCGGAAACCGTCAAGCGGCAAGCGGAGACGCGGCGCCCGTCAGCCTTTCACGAGGCAAAGATGTCGCGGGTGGCGAACCAGTCCTTGGCCACCTCGACGAAGGCCAGCGCTGCATTCGACACACGCTGATGCGTGTCATAGGTAAGCAGGATCCGCTGCATGCAGCGGATCCGACAGCGGCTTGCAGATGAGCGGCAGCCCGTCATAGCTGCGGTCGCCATGCGGGCGGGTGTAGCTGACCGCAACGCCGAAGCCGTTGGCGACCATGCTCCGTTGCAGTTCGAACGAGCTTGTCGTCATGTCGGCCACAGGCGAAAGGCCGCGGCTGCGGAACAGGTCGAGCATATGCTGCCAGCTGTGCGGCTGGTCGGTGGTGATCAGCGGATAGGCGGCCAGATCGGCAAGGCTGACCGACGGGCGATCCGCCAGGGCATGGCCTGCCGGCAACAGCGCGTGCGGGCGAAGTTCACGCAGCAGGATGCGGGCGAAATGCGTCGGCAGGCTGAGATCATAAGTCAGGCCGAGATCGATGGCCGCGTCACCCAGCCGTCGACCCAGCGTCTCGAACGTCTCGTCGCGAACGACGATCTTGACGGCCGGATAGCGTTCGGAGAAGGCGCGGATCAAAGCCGGCGCGAAGAAAGGCGCCAGATCCTCGAAGCATCCCAACACCAACTCGCCGCTGACAGCCGATTTGCTTGAACCCAGGCCGATGAGTTCCTCCGTTTCGGTGAGAACCTGCCTTGCCTTGGCCACGACGGCGCGGCCGAACGATGTCGGCGACACGCCGCTTCCCCGCTGGCGGACGAACAGTTTCTGGCCGAAATTCTTTTCGACCGCGTCGATGGCCACCGAGATCGACGGCTGAGAGACGTTCAGCATCCTTGCCGCGCCGGTGACGCTGCCGTGACGCGCCACGGCAACCAGATAGCGCAGCTGCGTGAAAGTCACACTCATAGAGGCACTCTATATGTCAGATCGATAGTTATTATTTTACCGAATGAATAGATGTTGCGATAGTGGCTTTATTCCAAGAGGAGAACGCCATGGCTTCCCGGACTGCCACCCTCGACGCCACCAGGATCGGCGCGTCCACGATTGCCGACTATCAGCGTGACGGCGCTGTTTGCATTCGCGGCGCCTTCAAGGGCTGGGTCGACACGATTGCCGCCGGCATCGAACGCAACATGCAGAACCGCAGCGCCACCGCATCCGACATAGCCAACGGTCGCGGTAGTTTCTTCGATGACTACTGCAACTGGGAGCGCATCCCCGAATTCGTCAGCCTGGTACGGGACTCACCCGCCGCCGAACTGGCGGCGGCGGTGATGCAGTCGCGCACCGCGCAGTTCTTCCATGATCATGTGCTGGTGAAGGAACCCGGCACGCAGAAGCCGACGCCCTGGCATCAGGACATCCCCTACTATTTCGTCGATGGCCAACAGACGGTGAGCTTCTGGATACCCATCGACCCGGTGAAAGAGGCGACGCTGCGGCTGATCGCCGGCTCGCACAAATGGGACAAGATGATCCTGCCGGTGCGCTGGCTCGACGATAGCAATTTCTATGCCGGCGAGGGCGACTATCTGCCGGTGCCCGATCCCGACAAGGACCCTTCGATGAAGGTGCTCGAATGGGAAATGGAGCCGGGCGACGCCATCCTGTTCGACTTCAGGACCGCGCATGGCGCGCGTGGCAATATGACCGCGGCGCGGCGCCGGGCGCTGTCGCTGCGCTGGGTCGGTGACGATGCGCGCTATGTCGAGCGGCCGGGCCGCACCTCGCCGCCCTATCATGGCCACGGCATGCAGCCGGGCGAGAGGCTGCGCGAGGACTGGTTTCCGGTGGTTTTCTCCGCCTAGCGAATCGCCAGAAAATTGGCGGCGGTATCCGCCGCCAATTTTCTGCGGGGATAACGTTCCCGTGCGCAATTGCGATCTAAACACCCTGATGCCTTGACCCGTCGCCCGGAGAGCAATAGCGGGTCTCCAAGAGACTGTTTCGAAATTCGCTCTGGCGAGTCATATGGTGGTGGTTTCGAGAACCGCAGCGGAGCGGACATTTGGTCCGTGAGCTCAGTTCTACTGCACGCAGTAGAACGGGAAGCGCAGAAAACGCCATCAGATGGCCGCCAGAGCAGAATTTCGGCATCAAGAGGTGGCCATGAACGTTCTTCTTCTGGGCTCCGGCGGCCGCGAACATGCGCTCGCCTGGAAGATCGCCGCGTCGCCGCTGCTGACGAAGCTTTATGCCGCCCCCGGCAATCCGGGCATTGGCGGCGAGGCCGAACTGGTCAAGCTCGACATCGCCGATCACGCCGCGGTCACCGCATTCTGCCGGGAGAAAAAAATCGACCTCGTCGTGGTCGGTCCGGAAGGCCCGCTGGTCGCCGGTATTGCCGACGATCTGCGCGCCGAAAATATCCGCGTCTTCGGTCCCTCCAAGGCAGCGGCACAGCTGGAAGGCTCGAAAGGTTTCACCAAGGACCTCTGCGCCCGCTACAACATCCCGACCGCCGCCTATGGCCGTTTCAGTGACCTGGCCTCGGCCAGGGCCTATGTCGAAAAGACCGGGGCGCCGATCGTCATCAAGGCCGACGGGCTCGCTGCCGGCAAGGGCGTCACCGTCGCCATGACGCTCAGTGAAGCACAGGCAGCCCTCGATGCCTGCTTCGATGGTTCCTTCGGCGCCGCCGGCGCGGAAGTTGTGGTCGAGGAATTCATGACCGGCGAGGAGGCGAGCTTCTTCTGTCTTTGCGACGGTACCACCGCACTGCCCTTCGGCACCGCGCAGGATCACAAGCGCGTCGGCGACGGCGACACCGGTCCGAACACTGGCGGCATGGGGGCCTATTCGCCGGCACCGGTGATGACGCCGGAACTGGTCGAGCGCACCATGCGTGAGATCATCGAGCCGACCATGCGCGGCATGGCCGAACTGGGCGCGCCTTTCTCCGGCGTGCTGTTTGCCGGGCTGATGATCACCGACAAGGGGCCGAAGCTGATCGAATACAACACCCGCTTCGGCGATCCGGAATGCCAGGTGCTGATGATGCGGCTGAAGGATGATCTGCTGGTCCTGCTCAACGCGGCAACCGACGGCCAGTTGGCACATACTTCGGTGCGCTGGCGCGACGAGGCGGCATTGACCGTGGTGATGGCGGCGAGAGGCTATCCCGGCACGCCGGAAAAAGGCTCGGTCATCCGCGGCGTCGAAGACGCGGCAAGCGACGGCGTCCAGGTCTTCCACGCCGGCACCGCCATCAATGGCGGCGCGCTGGTGGCCAATGGCGGCCGCGTCCTCAACGTGACGGCATCAGGCGCCACGGTCGGCGAGGCGCAGAAACGAGCCTATGCCGCGCTCGACCGCATCGACTGGCCGGACGGGTTCAGCCGCCGCGATATCGGCTGGCAGGCGGTGGCGCGCGAACAGGGAACCTGAAGTCCGCGTTGGCTTACCGCTGGCCGCGGTCGAGTTCGGTCGAAGCGGTGCTGAGCGGATCGGCAGCGGCAAACGCAGCGTCGAGTTGTGCGGGCGAACGCCGCTCGGTCCGCTTCCAGGCGACATATTGGACAATGCCGAAACTCGGTCTCCGGGGCACCGTCTTCACGACCGGCATGCGGAAGCCGTCGCGGAAACGGGACCAGCGTGTGCCCAACGCTGCGACCATGTCCTCGAAAGTCGGCGGCGCGGCCACAGACGCATAGGTGATGGTGACATTGCCGGCGAGGCCGGCCTCGCGTGAAACCGGCAGCGGTATGGAGGCGAGATAGTCCGGCGGCACGTCGATAAGCCCGCCGAACGGCCATTGCGCGCGCAGCGTGGCGGCGTCGGTCGGCGCGACATTGACGTCTATGTCGTTAGGCGTGCCGGCAACCCTGTAAGGGCAGCGGAAACGGCCGCAATTGGCTTGCGCCGAAAACTGCCACAGTGCGTAGCCTTGCCAGTTGCCCATCGGAAAATGCACGTCGATGTCGGACTTATAGCGGGCATACCAGAGCGGCAGCCGCGACAGGAGCCGGTATCGGTAGCTGTTGTCGGCAATGTACTGGGCGGTCTTGCCGTTGGTGTACAGCACCGGGAAACGGCCGATGCGCCGATGCACCTGGCGGACGAACTCCTCGGCATCGTCGAGCGACATCCATTGCGAGGGATCATTGCCCTCAATGTCGAGAGCCATGAGATCGTCGGGCGCAGGCTCGGCGAAATCGAGGAAATTGTTGGCCTGTTCGACCGGATTGCCCGGGCGGGCAAGGTGATAGGCGCCCCATTTCAGGCCGAGTGCCTTGGCCACCACCCGGCGCGTCTGGAACAGTTCGCGCGTCACCGCATGGCGTTTCCACAGCGCCTTGCAAAGCTTCACCTCAATGTCGTTGCCCAGGCAGAAATAGGGCGGCGGCATGCCGTCGGAGGCCTTGTTGATGAAGCCGACGACCCGCTTGTCGGTGGCGAGTTGGGCCCAACCGATGGAATTGTATTCGTAGGCATCGACCACCAAAGCGCGGTCGGCGTTCTTCCAGGGTTCGGAAAAATCCGAAGCCTTTGCCGCCGTGGACAGCGCCATCGTCGCCGCCAAGGCGAGAAGCGCCAGCGCATGTCGCCCAAAAGTGTGCAGCGGTTTTGGGGCAACGACATGCGGAGGAAACAATGGCTTGAAGGGCGTCGGCACGACACTCTTCAAGCGGCGAAGGAGACGCGCCGTCCTTTTCAAAACAGGGAATCCCCGTTGATCAAAGACAAATCCTGAACGGCTATGGTTAAGGAAGTACTTTCGGGGCTGACTTCAGAAAAGCTGGCGACGCATCAGCTGCTAGAATTCAAACGGGTCCGGAGCCGGCTCTTGCCGCAGCGTGCCCTCGGCGGCGCGTTTGCGGTGGTGGGCGAGTGAGCATTGCGGCGAGCATAATATGCCGCGATCCGACCAGTAGGCGGCCCCGTGGTCCAGTCTGCCGCCATGGTAGCAGAACCCCTCCGCTCGATAGGGCAGGCCGCATTCGATGCAGCGATAGGCGTCGGGTCTGGCAAGCATGGGCTGTTCCGGTTGGCTGGTTCTGATCCGTCGCCGGTCGACTTGATCCGGCATGGATTGAACTTAATACGCGCCGCCGCGATTGCAAAATCCGCGTGACAAAATTTGACGTTTACGTAAAAAGAAGATGGGAGAGCGCTGATACGGCGGGTGGTTTTGCAGCGGCGCTGGCTCTAGGGTCGGCAGGACCGATGCATCGGAAGGAGTAAGCGGCATGTATAGGGCACCGGTCGAGGATATCGCCTTCACGCTCAAGCACGTCGCCGGCATGAAATCGGCGCTCGATGCCGGCAGGTTCGGCGATCTCGGCGATGACCTGGTCGATGCCGTTCTTGGCGAGGCCGGCCGCTTCGCCACTGAAGAGGTCGCACCGCTCTACACGATCGGCGATCGGCAAGGTGCCGTGCTGAAGGACGCTGCCGTCACCACACCACCCGGCTGGAAGGAACTCTATCGCCGCTGGATCGATGGCGGCTGGAACGCGCTCTCCGGGCCTGAGGAATATGGCGGCCAGGCGCTGCCGACCATGCTTGGCGTTGCCGCGCTCGAAATGTGGAACTCCGCCGCCATGGCCTTCGGCAT
The DNA here is from genome assembly GCF_004022735.1 of Mesorhizobium sp. M7A.F.Ca.AU.001.01.1.1. NCBI lineage: Bacteria > Pseudomonadati > Pseudomonadota > Alphaproteobacteria > Hyphomicrobiales > Phyllobacteriaceae > Mesorhizobium > Mesorhizobium sp. M7A.F.Ca.AU.001.01.1.1. Next base: position 7,631 of record NZ_RZPF01000059.1, on the reverse strand, counting down.
CGGCCCGACGCTGACCATGGGCGCTGTCGAAGCGCTCGACAAACACGCCTCCACAGACCTCAAGGCAAAGTATCTCGGAAAGCTCGTCTCCGGCGAGTGGATGGGCACGATGAACCTGACCGAGCCGCAAGCCGGTTCGGACCTCGCCGCCTTGCGCGCCCGCGCGGAGCCGGTGGGTGACGGCAGCTACCGCATCTTCGGCCAGAAAATCTTCATCACCTATGGCGAGCACGATTTCACCGACAACATCATCCATCTGGTGCTGGCGCGGCTACCGGATGCGCCGGCCGGCACGCGCGGCATATCGCTGTTCCTGGTGCCGAAAATCCTGGTCGGCGACGATGGCGCGCTCGGCGCGCGCAACGATGTCTTCTGTTCCGGACTTGAGCACAAGCTCGGCATCCACGCCTCGCCGACCTGCACCATGATCTATGGCGATGGTTTCCAGGGCGCCAAGCCCGGCGCTATCGGCTGGCTGATCGGCGAGGAGAACAAGGGCCTCGCCTGCATGTTCACGATGATGAACAATGCGCGGCTTTGTGTCGGCATGCAGGGGGTAGCGGTCGCGGAAGCCGCAACGCAGAAGGCGATCGCCTATGCCAATGAACGCCGGCAGGGCAAGGCCGCGAGCTACACTGGCACGGGTATGGCGCCGATCGTCCATCACCCCGATGTCCAGCGTAACCTGCTGACCATGAAGGCGCTGACCCAAACCGCGCGCGCCATCAGCTATTCCTGTGCCCACGCCATCGACATGGCCGGTGTCTCCGCCGGTGACGAGGCGGCCCACTGGCGCGACCGCGCCAATCTGCTGACGCCGCTGGCAAAGGCGTTCTCGACCGATATCGGCGTCGAGGTTGCCTCACTCGGCCTCCAGGTTCATGGCGGCATGGGCTTCATCGAGGAGACGGGAGCGGCCGCCTTCTATCGTGATTCGCGCATCGCCCCGATCTACGAGGGCACCAACGGCATTCAGGCGATCGATCTGGTGATGCGCAAGCTGCCGCTCGGCGGCGGCGACCATGTGCATGGTTATATCGCCGAACTGGCTGATATGGCCGCAGCGGTGCGGACCTCGAACCTGCAGGGTTTCGGCCGCACCGCCGACGCTCTCGACGCGGCACTTGGCGATCTCAGCGAAGCGACCCGCTTCCTGCAGAAACTGGCGGCCGAAGGCCGGGCGGACGAGGCGCTGGCGGGTGCGACGCCCTATCTCAGGCTGATCTCGCTTGCCGCCGGCGGCGCCTATCTGGCGCGCGGCGCTCTTGCCGACCAAGGCCGTATTCCCCTTTGCCGCTTCTTCGCCGAAAACCTGCTCGGCGAGGTCAGCGCTTTGCGGGCGCGCGTCATCGATGGCGCCGAAAGCCTCGCCGCTGCCGGAAAAACGCTGATTTCCGCCTGACGTTCACAAGGAAAGAACCGTGACAGACCATATCCTCGTCGAGCGCCAGGGCGCCATCCAGATCATCCGCATGAACCGGCCGGACAAGAAGAACGCGCTGACGCGCGCCATGTATGCGAAAATGTCAAAAAGCCTGGCAGAAGGCGACGCCGACCCGGAGATCCGCGTCCATGTCTTTCTCGGCGTGCCCGGCGCCTTCTCCTCAGGCAACGACCTTGCCGACTTCATGATCATCGCCACCGGTGGTGACGGCGGCACCGAAGTCTGGGACTTCCTGATGGCGCTGGCCAGGGTCGAAAAACCCATGGTCTCCGGCGTCGACGGCATCGCGGTCGGCATCGGCACGACGCTCAACCTGCATTGCGACCTGACCTTCGCCACGCCGCGCACCGTGTTCAGGACGCCTTTCGTCGACCTTGGCCTGGTGCCCGAGGCGGGGTCGAGCCTCTTGGCGCCGCGCATCCTCGGGCAGCAGGGTGCCTTCGCGCTGCTCGGCCTCGGCGAGGGCTTTTCGGCTGAACGGGCGAAGGCCGCCGGCCTGATCTACGAGGTGGTCGAGGAAGCAGCACTGGAGGCCTCGGTGCTGGCGGCCGCCGGCCAGATCGCGGCCAAGCCGCCGCAGGCGTTGAAGATCGCGCGCGACCTGATGCGCGGCTCGCGCGACGACCTCGTCGCCCGCATCGGCGAGGAAAGCGAGCATTTTCGCGAGCGCCTGAAGTCCGATGAGGCGCGCGCCGCGCTCACCGCGTTCATGACGAGAAAGAAGGCCTGAGCCTCTTCTTCAGGGATAAAGCCTCGTCTTGTCCCAGGCGCCTTTCGCGTTGCGGCTGAAGACGAGCCGGTCGTGCAGGCGGAACGGCCTGTCGTGCCAGAACTCGATTGTCGTGGGCACGATTCGGAAGCCGGACCAGTGCTTTGGCCGCGGGATCTCGCCGATCGGGTAGCGTGCCGTGTATTCGGCCACTGCCTTCTCCAGCGCAAAGCGGCTTTCCAGCGGCCGCGATTGTTTCGAGGCCCATGCGCCGATGCGGCTGCCGCGCGGCCGTGTCGCATAGTAGGCGTCGGCTTCGGCGTCGCTGACGATCTCCACCGGTCCGCGAATGCGTACCTGGCGGCGCAGTGATTTCCAATGGAAACACATCGCCGCCTTCATGCTGCCAAGAATCTCCTGGCCCTTGGCGCTCTCGAAATTCGTGTAGAAGACAAACCCGCTTTCATCGAACCCCTTGAGCAAAACCATGCGCACATCCGGCATGCCGTCGGCATCGACGGTCGCCAGAGCCACGCCGTTGGGGTCGTTCGGCTCGCTTTTCGTGGCGTCGTCCAGCCATGCGGCAAACAGGCGAAACGGCTCGGCAGCCTCGGTAAAGTCACCGCTTGTTAACTCAGTGTCACTCATAGTTTTTCTCAAATTGTCACGAAGATTCTTACAAAGCCAAGATTCTTAACGAAGCAAGGGGGAGGCTGCCGATTGTCGCTTATCGCGCAAGCTTTTGACAGCAGGCAATGGAGCGTTATCGCTTCGGCCAGCGCGAAAGCCGCGATCGTGGCGGTCGCCTTGCCGCTTGCCGCTTGTGGCGCCGGCGGCTTCAGCCTGGAAAAAGCCGAAGTCGACCGCTCGATCCTGACCAGCAGCACATCGGCCTCGGCCGCGCCGGCCAGTCTGGATCGCGACTCCGACCAGACGACGATCGGCAATGCAGTCTCCTCGGCCGACATCGAGCAGCTCGGCGGGCAGGCCGTCCCATGGGCCAATGCCGGTACCGGCTCGCGCGGTTCCATCACCGATCTGGCGGAATTGAAGGACAACGGCCAGACCTGCCGCCGCTTCAAGGCCTCGCGCGAAAGCTTTGACGGCGTTGCCATGTTCGAAGGCGAACTGTGCCTGGCCAGCGCCGGCGGCTGGCGCATGCAGGACTTCAAGGCGCTCTGATTTTCCGCGTCTGATATGCGGCTCCAGCACTGGAATTTCTTCCTATGGGAGCGCATATAAGAGGCAACCAGAGACTCAACTCTTCTCCAGGGCAGTAAGCATGCGCGACCCCTATGAGGTGCTGGGCGTTGCCAGGAACGCATCGGCCAAAGACATAAAGTCGGCGTACCGGAAACTCGCCAAAAAGCATCATCCGGACCAGAATCCGAATGATCCAAAGGCGAAGGACCGTTTCGCCGCAGCCAACCAGGCCTACGAGATCGTCGGCGACGAAAAGAATCGCGCCGCTTTCGATCGCGGCGAGATCGACGCTGACGGCAAGCCGCGATTCCAGGGCTTTGAGGGCGCTGCCGGTGGCGGCGATCCGTTTGGCGGCTTTCGCCGGCAGCAAGGTCCGGGCGGCTCGCGGTTCGAATTCCGCTCCGGTCGACCCGGTGGCGATCCGTTCGACGGCAACAGCGACATCTTCAGCCAGATTTTTGGCGACACTTTTTCCGGCGCGCGCGGTCCCGGCATGGGCGAGCGCCGCCAGCAGACGACCGCTGCCGATCTGAACGTGACGCTCGACGTCACCATCGAGGAAGCGGCGACCGCTGAAAAGGTGACGGCGATGTTCCCCGACGGCCGCAAGGTGGCGGTCAAGCTGCCGGCCTATGTCGAGGATGGCCAGACCATCCGCCTCAAGGGTCAAGGCGAGCAGGGGCCGGGCCAGCCAGGCGACGCGCTGGTCAAGATCCATCTGCGCCGGCATCCACGCTACCGCATCGAAGGCCGCGACCTGCACGCCGATCTGCCGGTGATGCTGGCGGATGCCGTGCTCGGCGCCAAGGTGCCTGTCGAGACGCCGACCGGCAGGCTCGCGGTCAACATTCCGGCCTGGTCGAGCTCCGACAAGGTCCTGCGGCTGAAGGGCAGAGGCCTGCCGGAAAAGGCCGGCGGTCACGGCGATCTCTACGCTCATGTGCGTATCATGCTGCCGGAAGGCGGTGACAGCGCGCTCGAAGCGCTGTTGCGCAGCCAAAAAGGCTGATCGGCGGCTTTTGTCCCCTGAACTGTCCGTTTTGAGCGCTTGAAGGGGCTCTGTGCCTGTGCGATAGGGCAACCCACAAAGCTGAAATCTTGCGGAGAGCGCTCACATGGCGGGTGGACAGGGCCTAATGGCCGGCAAGCGCGGCCTCATTCTTGGCGTCGCCAACAATAGGTCGATCGCTTATGGCATTGCCAAGGCCTGCGTCGATCATGGCGCCGAGATAGCGCTGACCTATCAGGGCGAGGCGTTCAAGAAGCGTGTCGAGCCGCTGGCGGCGGAACTGGGCGCCTTTGTCGCCGGCCATTGCGACGTCACCGATCCGGCGAGCCTGGATGAGGTTTTCGCCAATGTCGCCAGACATTGGGGCAAGCTTGATTTCCTCGTCCACGCCATTGCCTTCTCCGACAAGGATGAGCTGACTGGCCGCTATGTCGAGACGTCACGCGACAATTTCCTGCGCACAATGGACATTTCGGTCTATTCCTTCACCACCATCGCCAAGCGCGCCGAGGCGCTGATGACCGATGGCGGCTCACTGCTGACGCTGACCTACTACGGCGCCGAAAAGGTGATGCCGCACTACAACGTCATGGGTGTCGCCAAGGCGGCGCTCGAGGCCAGCGTGCGCTACCTGGCGGTCGATCTCGGCGCCAAGAAGATCCGCGTCAACGCCATTTCGGCCGGCCCGATCAAGACCCTTGCCGCTTCCGGCATCGGCGATTTCCGCTACATCCTGAAGTGGAACGAGTACAATTCGCCGCTGAAGCAGACGGTGACGCAGGAGGAAGTCGGCGATTCCGGCGTCTATTTCCTGTCCGATCTGTCGCGCGGCGTCACCGGTGAAGTGCACCACGTCGATTCGGGCTACCACGTCGTCGGCATGAAGGCGGTCGACGCGCCTGATATTTCGACGGTCAAGGACTAGCACCCCCCAACCGTCGTCCGTCCCGATCCGCACCGGAAGACCTGATGTACCCGCTGGTTTATATCGCGCGCCACGGCCAGACCGCGTGGAACGCCGAAATGCGGCTTCAGGGGCAGGCTGACACCGATCTCAATGCTCTTGGCCGCGAACAGGCGACCGGCAACGGGCTTCGGCTAGCTGCGTTGGTTCCAGATCCCTGGGAATTCGACTTCGTCGCCAGTCCGATGAAACGGACGCGCGAAACGATGCAGCGTATTCGCGCCGCGATGAAGCTGGATCCGGATGCCTATCGAACCGATCCGCGCCTCGTCGAGGTCAATTTCGGCGATTGGCAGGGATTTACCTTTCCCGAGCTGGAGACGCGGTATCCCGGAGCAAGCGGGACGCGTGCTCTGGACAAGTGGAACTTCCAGCCGCCCGGCGAAGGCGCCGAGAGCTATCAGATGCTGCTCGAACGGGTGAGGCCATGCTTCGACGCGATTGAACGCCAGACGATATGCGTGACCCATGGCGGCGTCATGCGCACCTTGTTTCGTTTCGTTCTGGGATTGGCCGAGGACGAGGCAGCGAACCTGGAAATACCGCAGGATCGCCTGCTCAAGCTCGAAGGCAAGAGTCTGGAGTGGCTTTGATGCATGTCGCCCAAAATTGGCCCCGGTTTTGGGAGAACGACATGCATAAAACAAAGACCTAAAGCGGGTCGCCTGAATCCGTTCAGACGCGACACGCTCTAGGCCATTTCGCAGGCGGCTCGGCGAAAGCTGAACCGCAAACGCTGCATTCAATTGAGGTTGGAAGCTCTAGTTGGCTGAGCTGTCCGGCAGTTCCATGTCGGTGATGACGTTTTCGCCATTGGTCACATCGTAGGCAATGACGATGTCCATGCCCGGCTTCAGCGCGTCGAGATCGGTCTCTGCGTTCAGCTTGTAGGACTTGCCGTCATCCAGCGTCAGCGTCGCCGTGTCCTTGTCGATCTTCTTGATCAGGCCTTCGGTCTGGCCGGCGAAAGCGGCGGTGGAAAGCAGCAGCGTGGCGGCAACGGCGCTAATCAGGGTACGCATAATCGTTCCTCTTTATCATTGCACCGGCATGGCGGCGGGCTGTTCAACAGCGGATGGAGCAGAGCAGAAACCAACCGAATGTGTCAAAACTAAATCCGCCAGATCACAGTTTGACCCCTGTGAAAAACGCCAATAGAACGCAATCTTCAGCCGGCTCCGATGCCGGGCAGGGTATTTCATGTCTCACAACACGTTCGGCCACCTTTTCCGCGTCACCACCTGGGGCGAAAGCCATGGCCCGTCGCTCGGCTGCGTGGTCGACGGCTGTCCGCCCGGCATCCGCTTTACGCGCGACGAGATCCAGGCCGAACTCGACAAGCGCCGGCCGGGACAGTCACGTTTCGTGACGCAGCGTCGCGAACCAGATGAAGTGAAGGTGCTGTCAGGTTTCATCCTCGACGAGGACGGCGAGACGATGATCACCACCGGCACGCCGGTGTCGATGCTGATCGAGAATGTCGACCAGCGTTCAAAGGATTATGGCGAGATCGCCCGCCAGTACCGGCCCGGCCATGCCGACTACACCTATGACGTCAAATACGGGGTGCGCGATTATCGTGGCGGCGGCCGCTCCTCGGCCCGCGAGACGGCAGCCAGAGTGGCGGCCGGTGCCTTGGCGCGCAAGGTGGTGCCCGGCGTGGTGGTGCGCGGTGCGCTGGTGTCGATGGGCGAGAAATCCATCGATCGCGCCAACTGGAACTGGAATTTCATCGGCGATGCGGAAAATCCGTTCTTCACCCCCGATCCGGCTTCCGTTCCTGTCTTCACGCAGTATCTCGACGGCATCCGCAAGGCGGGCTCCTCGGTCGGTGCGGTGATCGAGATCGTCGCCGACGGCGTTCCACCGGGCCTCGGCGCGCCGATCTATGCCAAGCTCGACCAGGACATCGCCTCCGGCCTGATGTCGATCAACGCGGTCAAGGGCGTCGAGATCGGCAACGGCTTCGAGGCCGCCCGCATCACCGGCGAGCAGAATGCCGACGAGATGCGCATCGGCAATGACGGCAAGCCGGTGTTCCTGTCCAACAATGCCGGCGGCATCCTCGGCGGCATCTCGACCGGCCAGGCAATCGTCGCCCGTTTCGCCGTCAAGCCGACCTCGTCGATCCTGACCCCGCGAAAGTCGATCGATAAGGACGGCAAGGACGTCGAGATCATGACCAAGGGCCGCCACGATCCATGCGTCGGCATCCGCGCCGTGCCGATCGGCGAGGCAATGGTTGCCTGTGCGATCGCCGATCATTATCTGCGGCATCGGGGACAGACGGGGAGGGGAATAG
>NZ_RZPF01000600.1:0-4116 GCF_004022735.1 Mesorhizobium sp. M7A.F.Ca.AU.001.01.1.1 | reverse complement strand
CGAGACAGTAGACCGGCTCCAGCGTCACCGAACCGTCGCGGGTCGTTTCATGAAAGCCGATGCCCAGCAGTTGCTGCAGCTTGGCGGCGATGGCATCCGAACCCATGGACTGGCAGGATTCCGCCTGGCAGAGCTTCAACACATGCCGGCCTGCCGGATGGCTTCGGTAATCGTGATAGAAGCTGACGACGCCGTGCACCTCGGCCCTGGAAATGTTCAGCGCCTCGGCGATGACCGGCAGCGCATCCTTGGGCACATGGCCGAACTCTTCCTGGATGCCGTGGAGGATCGGCAGCAAAGGGCCTTCGAGCCCCTTCATCTCCTGGATGATCGCGGCCGTGCGCGACATAATCTCGGTACTTGCAGGCTGCATTGTCATGCAGCGCCCTCCCTATCGTAGCGACCCACGCATATCGGCCAAAAGCATCAAGCTGTTTTGGAACAACGACATGCGCGTGCCGCTTTATCGCTAAGTGCTTAAGAAATCAGAGAAAACCTCTGAAATCAATAAAGCGGTTTCGTTGTACGATAGAAATTTTCTATCGTTCCGTTTGACTAACCCTGTCTAGCGGAACGGTTGGCATGGAAATCGTCCGCCAGCGCCATTGCCTCGTCCAGCAGCGCCGAGACCAAAGGTGTGTGCGGTTCGCGCGGTGTCGCCACCAGGCCGACCGTGTGGCTGGCGTCAGGTTCGATGATTGGAATGGCGCGGATCGGTTCGGAAAAGCCGAATGTTTCCGCAAGGTTGAGCGGCATGATCGACGACCATTTGCCGGTGCGGATGTGCGAAAACAGCACGATCATCGAATTGGATTCCAGCGTCGGTCGCACCTGCACGCCGGCTTCGGCCAGATGCTGGTCGATGATGCGGCGGTTCTGCATGTCCGGCGTCAACAGGCACAGCGGCAGGTTTGAGAGCTCCGCCCATGTCACTTTGTCGCGGTCGGAATAAGGATTTCCCATCGCGGTGATCAGTTGGTAGCGCTCGTCATAGAGCGGCACGCTGGTCACCCGCCCCAGCGGCTCGTTGTCGAGATAGGTGATGCCGGCATCGATGTCGAAATTGCCGAGCAGCGACAGCACCTCGATTGAGGTCCGCGACAGCACCGAAAAGGTGACGCCGGGATGCTTTTCGCGAAATGGCGTCGTCAGCCGCGGCAGCATGGCGAGCGCCGTCGGGATGGCGGCGATGCGGATACGGCCCGAAAGTCCGTGGCGCGCCGCCCGCATTTCCTCGCGCATGGTCCTGGTGTCGCCGACGATGCGGCGTGCCCACACCAGCACCTGTTTTCCCTCCGGCGTCAGCCCCTGGAAGCGTGAGCCGCGCAGAACCAGCATGACGCCAAGCTGGCCTTCCAACTGCTTGATGCCGGCCGACAGCGTCGGCTGCGTGACGCCGCACACCTCCGCCGCCCGGCCGAAATGCTCCTCCCTGGCGAGCGCGATGAAGAATTCCAGCTTGTCGATCATGTGATCTTTCCGGTCGTTCGCTGCAAGGTCGGGGAAATTGTGCTCTACCGCAAGCGCCACGCACAATTGCCCTGCATCCACACCTTTAAGCCGGCTACCTGTTTCCCGCGGCTGAATGCGGCGCTATGTGGATGAAACTGGGAGATCGACCATGCTGGGCTGGTTCCGCAAGCTTTTGCCGCGCGAAGATCGCTTCTTCGACCTGTTCGAACGACATTCCCGCACCGTGGTCGGCGGCGCCGAGGCGCTGGAGCAGCTTCTCCAGGGCAGGGATATCGATCTCTGGTGCCAGAAAATCATCGATCTCGAAGATGAGGCCGACCACATCACCGCGGAAGTCCTGCTGGCGGTACGGCGCTCCTTCATCACGCCTTTCGATCGCGGCGACATCAAGGACCTGATCCAGTCGATGGATGACGCCATCGATATGATGCACAAGACGGTCAAGACGGTGAAGCTGTTCGAGCGCAAGGAGTTCGATCCGCTGATGCAGGAAATGGGTGGCGTCATCGTCGCCGCCGCCAAGCTGGTGGCCGAGGCGATCCCGCTGCTCAACAAGGTCGCAACGCATACTGTGCGCCTCAACGCCATCGCCGAAGAGGTGATGCGCGTCGAAAGCCGGGCCGACGACCTGCACGAGCAAGGGCTGAAGGATCTCTTCAGGAAGCACGGCAGCAGCGATCCGATGGCCTATATGATCGGCAGCGAGATTTATGGCCAACTGGAAAAGGTGGTCGACCGCTTCGAGGACGTCGCCAACGAGATCAGCGGCATCGTCATTGAGAATGTCTAGGTGATGGAAGCAACCATTGCCTTTCCCGTGCTGGCCGGCCTCGTCGCCGTCGCACTGTTCTTCGACTTTCTCAACGGCCTGCACGACGCCGCCAATTCCATCGCCACCATCGTTTCCACCCGCGTGCTGCGGCCGCAATATGCGGTGCTGTGGGCGGCATTCTTCAATTTCATCGCCTTCATGTTCTTCGGCCTCCACGTTGCCGAGACCGTAGGCAAAGGCATCGTCGACGTCAGCATCGTCACCCCGGCGGTGATCTTTGCAGCCCTGGTCGGCGCCATCGTCTGGAACATCGTCACCTGGATCGCCGGCATCCCTTCGAGCAGCTCGCATGCGCTGATCGGCGGCCTGGTCGGCGCCGGTGTGGCGAAGGCAGGCGTGGGCGCCATCGTTTGGACCGGGCTTGGCAAGACGGTCGCGGCAATCGTCTTGTCGCCAGCGACGGGCTTTATCCTGGCGCTCGTCCTGGTTCTCGTCGTCTCGTGGCTCTTCGTGCGCCAGACGCCGTTTGCGGTCGACAGCACCTTCCGCGTCATGCAGTTCTTTTCCGCCTCGCTCTATTCCCTCGGGCACGGCGGCAATGACGCCCAGAAGACCATGGGCATCATCGCCGTGCTGCTCTATTCGCAAGGCATGCTCGGCGCGACTTTCTACGTGCCGCTGTGGGTGGTCCTCACTTGCCAGTCGGCACTGGCGCTCGGCACCCTGTTCGGCGGCTGGCGCATCGTCCACACCATGGGCTCGAAGATCACCCGGCTGAACCCGATGCAGGGTTTTTGCGCCGAAACCGGTGGGGCGATCACGCTGTTTGCGGCGACCTGGCTCGGCGTTCCCGTATCGACCACCCACACCATCACCGGCGCCATCATCGGCGTCGGCGCCGCCCGCCGCGTCTCGGCCGTGCGCTGGGGCATTGCCGGCAACATCGTCATCGCCTGGATCGTTACCTTGCCGGCCACCGCTTTGATTTCGGCGCTCACCTACCTCGCGGTTGGCCTGGCGAGGTGAGGTGAAGAAATCTACCTGTCCACAAGGTTCAGGATGTTGCCGTCTGGATCCTTGAACCAGGCAACTTTCATTCCGTAACCGACGTGGAGATCGCCCTCCAGCGTCAAGCCCGGCATCTGATAGTGCTCGAAGGCGACGCCCTTCGACTTCAGCTCCTTGACGATGTTGCCGATCTCGTCGCCAACCATCCAGGTCACCGCTGTCGCCTTGTTGGTTCCGGCAAATTGGGAATGATAGACGTTGAGGGTGGTATCGCCGCTTTTGTACACGATCAGTTCGCCCCCCTCATCCTGCACCTGTTTCAGGCCAAGCGTTCCTTCGTAGAAAGCCTTGGCCTTTGCCAGATCGCTTACCGCCAGATTTGCCGTTGCGTTGCTGTTTGCGAGCATAATCGCCTCCTTCTCGGCTTGTCGGTCCCGTGCTGGTCGTTGAAATAGGTCGCTGCGATCGTTTGGCGACTGTCGGCTGGATTGATTGCGGGCCGCATGGGCGCTCGCTTATCTGGAGGACTTTGGGGGCGGATGAAATCCGGAGGGACCCGCCGGTTTTTCAGGCACGCCAAGACAGCCATTGCTCCACGGCTTGGTTCTGTCCGGAAACTGCATTATCTCAGGTGCAAGCTGCATCTCAGGCGCAAGCTGCGTAAGGAAAAACTGCCATGTCCGTCACCAAGGAAATCGTCACCGAGCGTCTGAAGACGGTCAACGGGCCGGATTTCACCGGCAACATCGTCGACCTCGGCATGGTTTCGGAAATTTTCATCGCCGACGGGAAGGTCTTCTTCTCGATTACCGTTCCCGCCGCCCGCGCCCAGGAAATGGAGCCGCTGCGCGCCGCTGCCGAGC
>NZ_RZPF01000599.1:0-4126 GCF_004022735.1 Mesorhizobium sp. M7A.F.Ca.AU.001.01.1.1 | reverse complement strand
GTCCAGCGGCAGTTCCGTCAGCATCGCCTTGACCGGCCCGATCGAGGCCGGCGACATCGAGATCGAGCGGAAACCGAGTCCGATCAACGCCATCGCCGAGATCGGCTTGCCGGCGAGTTCGCCGCATAGCGTCACCGGCGTGTGATTGCGGACGCCGGCATCGGCGATCTGCTTGAGGACGCGCAAGAAGGGTGCCGACAGCGTGTCGAAGCGGTTGGCCAGTTGCGTGTTGCCGCGGTCGACGGCCATGACGAACTGGAACAAATCGTTCGAACCGACCGAGACGAAATCGACCGCTTTCATCAATTCATCGAGCTGGAACAGCAGCGACGGCACTTCAAGCATCGCCCCCAGCTTCAGGCTGGTCGGCAAATGATGGGCAAAGCGCGACAAATGCCGCACCTCGCGGTCGATGATCTCGCGTGCCTGGGTGATCTCGCCGAGTTCGGTCACCATCGGCAGCATCAGCTTCAGCTCACGCCCGCCGCTGGCCTTGAGCAAAGCGCGTATCTGGGTGCGCAGCAGGCCCGGCCGGTCGAGCGTCAGGCGGATCGCCCGCCAGCCAAGCGCCGGGTTCTCTTCCTGGATCGCGCCCTTGAAATAGGGCAGCACCTTGTCGCCGCCAATGTCGATGGTGCGGAAGGTGACGGGCTTGCCGCGCGCCGCTTCGAGCACGTCGCGGTAGAGCTTTTCCTGGGCCTCGGCCCGGGGAAAGGTGGAAGCGACCATGAATTGCAATTCGGTGCGGAACAGACCGATGCCGGCCGCACCCGCTTCGGCAAGCTGCGGCAGGTCGACGGCGAGACCGGCATTCATCAGCAAATCGACCTGGACACCATCCCTGGTCGTCGACGGCTTCTTGCGCAGTTCGCGGTAGACCTCTTGCCGGCGCGCCCTGAAACGCACTTTTTCGGCATAAGCGGCCTCGAGATCGGGCTGCGGCCGTAAATGGATCACGCCCTCCTCGCCGTCGACGATGATGGCATCGCCGTTTTCCGCCATGGAAACAGCGCCCTTCATCTGGCCGGCGACGGGGATGCCCATGGCACGCGCGACGATGACGACGTGGCTGGTCGCTGCACCGTCCTCGAGCACCAGCCCGCGCATCTTGTCGCGGGGATAATCGAGCAGTTCGGCAGCCCCCATCGAACGGGCGACGATGATGGCGTCCTTAGGCAGCGATGCCGCGACATCTTCCGGCCCGCGCCCCATCAGCTGGCGCAGCAGGCGGTTGGCGAGGTCGTCGAAATCGCTCATCCGCTCGCGCAGATAGGGATCGGTCATGTGCAGCATGCGGGCGCGCATGTCGCTCTGCACCTTTTCCACCGCCGCTTCGGCCGTCAGGCCGTTGCGGATCGCCTCTTCCAGCCGTCGCACCCAGCCGCGATCGTTGGCGAACATGCGATAGGCTTCCAGCACCTGGCGATGCTCGCCCTCGAAGGCGACGTCGCGGCGTTCCAGCATGTCGTCGATGGACAGCCTGAGCGAGCTGAGTGAGGTCTCCAACCGGCGAACCTCTTCCTCGCTGTCCTCGTTGAACAGATTGGTGACGACGATGCGCGGCTCGTGCAGCACGACATGGCCAAGCCCGACGCCTTCATTGAAGGACAGGCCGGTGAAGCTGACAGGACGGCGCAGATCGAGTTCGAGGCCGGGCCGGGTCAGCCGCGCCAGATCGCCGGTGGCGATCATCTCGGCGATCACCATCGCCGTGGTTTCCAGCGCCTCGACCTCGTCGTCGCGGTAGTGGCGCATGGTCTTGTTCTGCACCACCAGCACGCCCAGCGTGCGCCCTGCCCGCAGCACCGGCACGCCCAGGAACGAGTTGTAGATCTCTTCCCCGGTCTCCGGCAGGTAGGCGAAGGCAGGGTGTTCCTGCGCATTGGACAGGTTGAGCGGCCGCGCGCTGGCGGCGATGGTGCCGACCAGGCCTTGGCCCAGCCGCAACTGCGCCAAATGGACGGCGTTCGGGTTCAGGCCTTCGGTGGCGTAGAGTTCGAGCACCGAATCGGCACGCAGCACATAGAGCGAGCAGACTTCCGCGACCATGTTGGAGGCGATGTCGCGCACAATCCGGTCAAGCCGCTCCTGCGGCTCCAGCGGCTCCTGCATGAGCTCGCGGAGCCGTTTGAGCAAAACGCGCGGGCCACTGGCCTGATCACGCATCGCGGCTTGTTCTCCAATGGGCATTCTGCCCGCCGCAGTTTCCACCGCGACCGGCGCACACGCAACAACTCAAATCGTTCTCGCTACTGCTTATCCAGACCGTAGACGGAATGCAAAGTACGAACCGCAAGTTCCGTATACGGGCCGTCGATCAGGATCGAAATCTTGATCTCCGAGGTCGTGATGGCGCGGATGTTGATCGATTTGTCGGCCAGCGCCTTGAAAGCGGTGGCGGCGACGCCGGCATGGCTCCTCATGCCGATGCCGATGACCGAAACCTTCGACATGCCGGCTTCCGACTGCACGACATCGTAGCCGATCGAGGCCTTGAGGCGTTCAAGCACGGCCAGCGCCTTGTCGACATCGCCCGACGGCACGGTAAAGGTCATGTCGGTGAACTTGCCGTCCTCGGAAATGTTCTGGACGATCATGTCGACATTGATGTTGGCCGCGGCCAGCGGCCCGAAGATGCCGGCGGCAACGCCCGGCCGGTCGCCGACCCGGCGCAGTGAAATCTGCGCTTCGTCCTTGGCGTAGGCAATTCCGGTGACGACCTGCTGTTCCACGATCTCTTCCTCGTCGCAAATGAGCGTTCCGGGCGGATTGAGCAAATCCCCCATTCCGGGCGCATCGGGATCGTCGAAGGACGACCGCACGAAGGTACGCACCCTGTGCACCATGGCAAGCTCGACCGAACGCACCTGCAGAACCTTGGCGCCGAGCGAGGCCATTTCAAGCATTTCCTCGAACGAGATCTTGGCCAGCCGCCGCGCCTTGGGCTCGATGCGTGGATCGGTGGTGTAGACCCCGTCGACATCGGTGTAGATGTCACAGCGATCGGCTTTGACCGCCGCGGCGATGGCGACAGCACTGGTGTCGGAGCCGCCGCGGCCGAGCGTGGCAATACGATTGTCCGGGCCGATGCCCTGGAACCCGGCAATCACCGCCACCTGGCCCTCGCCGAAGCGCTTGATCAGGAACGCACCGTCAATGTCGAGGATGCGCGCCGCCCCATGCGCATTATCGGTCTTGATCGGGATCTGCCAGCCCTGCCAGGAGCGGGCGTGCACGCCCATGTTCTGCAAAGTGATGGCCAGCAGGCCGGCCGTGACCTGCTCGCCGGAAGCGACGACCGCATCATATTCGCGTGCGTCATGCATCGGCGAGGCCTCACGCGTCCAGCCGACCAGTTCGTTGGTCTTCCCGGCCATCGCCGAAACGACCACCGCCACCTCATGGCCGGCGTCGACCTCGCGTTTGACGTGACGCGCCACGTTGCGGATGCGGGCGATGTCGGCGACGGAGGTTCCGCCGAATTTCATCACGATGCGCGCCATGGGAGCGAAATGCCTTTGCCTGAAGCCGGATCCCAGCCAAAAGCCGGAATCCCGAAAAGCGGAAGGCCGGCTGACGCCGGCCGCTGAATGCGCGGCCTCCTTAGCCAAATGACGAAGGTTTCGCAAGGCTGGCGGCCAATTGCCGGCTCCAGAAGCCGGCATATTGCCTTCCGCCCCGGCGCCGCCTACGAAATGCTGCCTGCGGGGAATTCTTTTGGTTCGGCATAGCAGATGATGATTGCTCGGTTTCGACGTGCCATGCGATGGCAATCGCTCCCGCTTGTCGCAGGCTTTGCGGTGCTGGCGCTTATTGTCGGCAGCCGTGCCATGCTGGTCGAGGAACAGCGGGCCAACCGCGCCGCCGCGCGCGAGGCAATCGAATATCAGCAATTGCTTTCGGGTCTGCTTTCTCTGGCACAGGAAGCCGAGAACGGCCAGCGTGGCTACCTGCTGACCGGCGAGAAATCCTATCTCGAACCCTATCGGAGCGCTGTCGGCGCCATTCCGGGGCAACTTGCCCGTATCGACAGCTTGACCGCCCCCGACGACCAGTTCGTCCAGCCGATCAACCACATCAAGGACGCGCTTTCGCAAAAGCAGGCTGAACTGGCCGAGACGATTGC
>NZ_RZPF01000598.1:0-4137 GCF_004022735.1 Mesorhizobium sp. M7A.F.Ca.AU.001.01.1.1 | reverse complement strand
GGCGTGAAGGGTCGGTGAACCGGTCGGCTCGACACCAACGATCCTGGCGTCGGGTTTGACGTGCTTCAGGACTTCGGACATGCCACTGATGAGGCCGCCTCCGCCGATCGCGACGATGTAGATGTCGGCATCGGGAATCTGGTCGACCATCTCCAGCGCCACGGTTCCCTGGCCGGACACGATCTGCGCATCGGCGAAGGGATGCATGTAGAAGGCGCCGCGCGCTTTTGCCTCGGCCAATGCAGCCTCATGCGCTTCATCCCAGACCTTGCCTTCGAAGCGAACGTCAGCGCCCCATTTGCGCAGCTTTTCCGCCTTCAGCGGGCTTGCATTGTTCGGCAGGTAGATGGTGGCGGGAGCGCCGGCCCGGGCAGCCACATAGGCGGTGGCCAGGCCGTGATTGCCGCCGGATGCGGCGACCAGTCCGTTTTCGATCCGGCCCGGCTCGAGCGTTTTCACCCGGTTCGTGGCGCCCCGGATCTTGAAGGAGCCGCTCACCTGGAGGCATTCGAGTTTCAAATAGACATCATTTTGGAGGTTCGCGCCCGTGGCATGGTCGAGCTTGACGACCGGGGTGCGCCGTATGAAGGGGGCAATGCGCCGGGCAGCCGCCATGATGTCTTCATGGCTCATCGGTCAGTGCCTCCGGATATTCGTTGGCCAGCACGAAACAGCAATTCCCCGGGCGCACGCGGCCGGGTTGACGCTTGGCGAAAACGATGCCGTCGATGGGGTGAAGGAGATCGATGGGCGCGCGCGACAGCGTGTGGAGGAAGTGAATGCGTCCGGCAAGGTCGCCTTTGCTGACGGCACTGCCGAGGGGGCTCAAGGGTTCGAAGACACCGTCCTCCTCGGAAAGCAGATAGCCTTCGCTTCCGGGCACCTTGAGCACGCGTGCGTTGGCGCCAGGGGCAATGTCAGGCGCGCCCTTCAGGACGCCTGCATGTTTCAGCACATTGCGGATGCCCCTGCGGCAGATGGCCAACGCATCCGGACTGACAAGGCCGCCGCCGGCCATCTCGCTGCCGATGACGATCAGCCCCTGGTGATTGGCGGACGCGGTCGAGGTCCGGGTTTCACCGAGATTGTCGACCATGACAACGGTCGGCGCCCCGAAGGCGAGCGTCGCCTTGATGTTCTTGCGATGCCCCTGCGCGGTCGGGGAGGGCTCGATGATCGCGCTCGGCAGGATCATCAGGGACGAACCGCCGGAGTGGAGATCCAGGAAATAGTCGGCCTTCGGAAACAGGATGTCATGCACATAGGCCGCTATCTGGCTTGTCAGCGTGCCGTTGAAATCGCCTGGAAAACTGCGGTTGAAATTCAACCCGTCGACCGGGGAGGTGCGGGTGCCGGCCTCGACGGCCCGAATGTTGATGGCCGGAATCGCGATGATGCGACCGGCTATATCCCGTGGATCGATCTCGCGCAGAAGCTCGCCGAGCGCGATCGGCCCCTCATATTCGTCGCCGTGGTTGCCACCCTCGATCAGGACCGTCGGACCGTCTCCGTTCTTGATGACGGCCAGCGGAACGCGGACCGTGCCCCAGGCATCGTCGTGCGGCGATTGGGGCACATGGAAGAAGCCGATCTGCTTGCCCTCGCGATCGAAATCGACCGACGTGTAAACACTGTTGTTCCGGGGCGTGATGGTCGCGCGGACAGTGTTTGCTGGTCTCTGGACGGTCATCGGCTCGGCCTCGAAATTCATTGTCCCCGTCATCATGTCAGTTTTATATATGGTGTCAAGTTTGGATATAAAACCAATGGCAATTCCGATTTCTTGTCTCTATCGTGCGTGGACCACCGGGGATTCTTCGAATGGCAGATGACGCAAAAGAGAGTGGCAAACCGACCTATTCGGCCCCGGCGCTGACGAAGGGTCTGGATGTCCTGGAGCTGCTGGCGGAGGCGCGAGCGCCCTTGACGATGAAGGAGATCGCGGAAGGCCTCGGTCGTTCGAAGAATGAGATTTTCCGGATGCTGATCGCGCTCCAGGAGCGTCAATATATCGAGCGCAACGCCGAGACCGACGCCTATTCGTTGACCGACAAGCTTTTCAAGCTGGGGCTGCACACGCCGAGCGCTCAGGATCTCATGTCCGCCGCAATGCCCGAGCTGACGCGGATTGCCGGGGACTCAAATCAGTCGCCGCACCTGGTCGTCTTCAATCATGGCTTGACTGTCGTGACCGCGGCCGTTCCCGGCGGCGAGGACATGGCGTTCACGCTGCGCCTCGGCTACGGCCGCCTGGCCACCGACGCGACCTCCGGCCATGTGATCCTTGCCTTCCAGCCGCCAAAGGTCGCGACGCGGATGATCGACGAATGTGCGGCACATTCGCCGGCGCCGCTGGATCGAGAGGCGCTGGAAAAGCAGCTTCGTACCATCCGCGCGGACGGTTACTGGATGCGCGAGAGCCGTGATTTCGTCGGCATCACCGATATCTGCTGTCCGGTCATCGGACCGGACGGCAGCGCCGTCGCCTCCATTATCGTCGCCTATATCAATCGCCATACGCGTGAAAGCCGCCATGCCTTTACTCTGGAGGTCCTGCGTGCTGCCTGCGATCGCATCTCCATGAAGCTGTCACCGCGGGTTCGCTGAGGGGCCGTGGTGCGCTGACGGCGCGGACGAGGCACCGCCCGCGGGACGTTTGCACCGGATTGATAATACCAGTATGGGTCCAGTCAGGAATGTTTTGATCCTGGGTGCTTCTCGCGCGGGAGGAAGAGCAATGACAACCGTGAACCTGATCGGGCTTGTCAGTCGGGAGATGGAAGCGACAGCCTCCGATGTGCCGCTTTACCGACGGTTGAAATCGGCGATCGAGGCAGCGATCCGTTCCAACGCTTTGAAGGCCGGCGCGGTTCTGCCGGGCGAGCGGGTTCTGGCGGAAGCCCTGTCGATCTCGCGTGTCACTGTGAGAAAAGCTCTGGCGTTGCTCGAAGAGGAAGGGCAGCTCAATCGCCGGCATGGTTCCAAAACCGAGATCGGGTCGCGGGTCGAAAAATCGCTTTCGACGCTGACGAGCTTTTCGGAGGACATTCTGGCGCGCGGCCTGAAGCCTGGATGCCTATGGCTTTCCAAACAGATAAGCCGTCCATCGCCAGCCGAAATGATGGCTTTGGGTATTGCCGCAAACACCAATGTAATCCGCATGCGCCGCGTGCGGACGGCCGATGGCGCGCCGATCGCCGTCGAGGTCTCGGCCGTGCCGGTTCGCTTCCTTCCTTCGCCCGAGATGGTTCAGGACTCCCTCTATGAAGCGCTAGATGCACGCGGCTTCCTGCCTCAGAGGGCAATCCAGCGCATGCGCTCGCGCGGCGCATCGCTGGAGGATGCAAGACACCTTCATTGCGAGATGGGCGCACCGCTGCTGATGACCGAGCGCCGCTGCTTTCTCGCCGACGGACAGATCGTGGAATACTGCGAGACACGCTACAAGGGAGACGTCTACGACTTCGTCTTCGAGCTGCAAAGATAATACCAGTTATGAACTGGTTGTAATCTGGTATTTTCCATTTATCGTGATGGCGACAGGGGAGTGCCGACGTGCAGCGGGAAGACATCGCCAACAGTCTCATCGTGTCCTGCCAGCCGGTTCCCGGCGGCCCGATGGACAGTGCGCAATTCGTGACGGGCTTTGCCAGGGCCGCTCTTGAAGCCGGAGCCAAGGCCCTGCGCATCGAATCCGTGCCCTATGTCGCGGCCGCCCGCCTGGCCGTCCGCGAGCCGATCATCGGTATCGTCAAGCGCGATCTGACCGACAGCCCCGTGCGCATCACGCCCTATCTGGCCGATGTCGAGGCGCTGGCCGAGGCGGGCGCCGATATCATCGCTTTCGATGCGACGGACCGTGTCCGTCCCGTTCCTGTCGAAGCGCTTGTGAAAGCCGTCAAGGCCAGGAACAAGCTGACCATGGCCGATTGCTCTTGCCTTGACGATGCGCGCCGGGCCCTTGCCGCGGGTGTCGATTTCGTCGGCACGACGCTTTCCGGCTATGTCGGCGGGCCGGAGCCGGAGGATCCGGACATTGCCCTCATCGCTCAAATGCGAACCCTGAGCCCCTACGTCATCGCCGAAGGGCGTATCCGGTCGCCGGAGCAGGCGGCCGCCGCCGCGCGCGCCGGCGCC
>NZ_RZPF01000597.1:0-4177 GCF_004022735.1 Mesorhizobium sp. M7A.F.Ca.AU.001.01.1.1 | reverse complement strand
CCATAACCCTTGCGGTTGATGGCGGCGATGACGGCGTCGATCTGGTCGGCGTCGAAACTGGCGACATGCAGCACCGGCCCGAACACCTCGCGCTCCATGTCCTCGATACCCTTGACCCGGAAGACATGCGGCGCGACGAAGCGACCTTCCCTGGGCGCCTCGAGCTTGGCGATCAGCCTGCCCTGCAGGCCCATCTTCGTGCAATACTCGCGGATCGAGCTTTGCGCCTCGTCGTCGATAACCGGGCCGACATCGGTCGAAATCCGCCAGGGATCGCCGACGTTGAGCGCCTCCATGGCGCCCTTCAGCATCTCCAGCATCTTCTTCTCGACGTCCTTCTGCACGTAGAGTACGCGCAGCGCCGAGCAGCGCTGGCCGGCACTCTGGAAGGCGGAGGCGAGGATATCGCGCACCGCCTGTTCGGGCAGCGCGGTGGAATCGACGATCATGGCGTTGAGGCCGCCGGTCTCGGCGATCAGCATGGCGTCGGGCGCGGCCGTCCCGGCCAGCTGCTTCTCGATCAGCTTGGCAACCTCGGTCGAACCTGTGAAGCAGACGCCAGCGATGCGCGGATCGGCGGTGAGCGGCCCGCCGACCGATGGGCCGTCGCCAGGGAGCAACTGGATGACGTCTTCCGGCACGCCGGCCTCGCGCAGCAGTTCGACGGCGCGGAAGGCGATCAGCGGCGTCTGCTCGGCCGGCTTGGCGATCACCGAATTGCCGGTAACGAGCGCTGCCGCGATCTGGCCGGTGAAGATGGCGAGCGGGAAATTCCACGGCGAAATGCAGACGATGGCGCCGCGCGCTTGCGTGCCCACCTCGGCATTGGCCGCCTCGGTGGCGTAGTAGCGCAGGAAGTCGACCGCTTCGCGCACCTCGGCGACGCCGTCGGCCAGCGATTTGCCGGCCTCGCGGGTGGCGAGTGCAAAGAACTCGACGGCATTGGCCTCATAGAGATCGGCGGCCCGGTTGAGGATGGCGGCGCGCTCGGCGACGGGACGCTTCGCCCAGGCCGGTTGCGCTTCCACCGCGAAGCGCACGGCGGTCGCGACTTGCTTGGCAGCTGCTTCGCTGACCGTGCCGACCACTTCGGAAGGCTTTGCCGGGTTGACGATCGGACGCTGCTTGCCATAGCCGGCGGCCCGCGTAATCGGCTTGGCATGCCAGCGATCCGGCCCGGCGAAGGCCGCCCTGGCCTTGTCGATCGCCGCCAGCGTCACCGTGTCGGTGATGTCGAATCCTTTCGAATTGCGACGCCCGGCTCCAAAAATCTGGGAAGGCCGGGCAATCGCCGGATTGGCTGCCGGACCCTGGCTTTCGACCGTCTCGAGCGGATCGCGCGCAATGTCCTCCGGCTCGACATCCTCATCGGTCAGCTGGTGCACGAAGGAGGAGTTGGCGCCGTTCTCCAGCAGCCGGCGCACCAGATAGGCCAGCAGATCGGAATGCGCTCCGACCGGTGCATAGATACGGCAGCGCGTGCCTTCGGACCGTCGCACCGTCTCGTGCAGCGCCTCGCCCATGCCGTGCAGGCGCTGGAACTCGAAGGAATCGCGGTTATTATCAGCCATCGACAGGATGGCGGCGACGGTGTGGGCATTGTGGGTGGCGTACTGCGGGTAGATGCGGTCGGTCATGCCAAGCAGCTTCTTGGCGCAAGCCATGTAGGAGACGTCGGTGTTGGCCTTGCGGGTGAAGACGGGATAGCCGGTGAGTCCCAACGTCTGCCCCCGCTTGATCTCGGTGTCCCAATAGGCGCCCTTGACCAGCCGAACCATGATGTTGCGGTCGTATTTCTTGGCCAGCGCATAGAGCCAGTCGATGGCGAAGGCCGCGCGTGGCCCATACGCCTGCACCACCACGCCAAACCCGTTCCAGCCGGCAAGTTCCGGCTCGGCCAGCACCCGCTCGATGACGTCGAGCGATAGATCGAGGCGGTCGGCCTCCTCGGCATCGATGTTGAGACCCATGCGCGAATGGCGCGCGGCCAGCGCCAGCGACAAAAGCCGCTCGGCCATCACAGGCAGCATCTCGTCCTTCTGCGCCACCTCGTAACGCGGATGCAGCGCCGAAAGCTTGACCGAGATGCCGTGGTTCTGCCTGATGTCAGGACCGTTGGAGCCGGAATCGAGCGACGAAATCGCGTCAGCATAGGCCTTGTGATAGCGCAAGGCGTCGGCCTCGGTGCGGGCCGCCTCGCCCAGCATGTCGAAAGAATAGAGATAACCCTTCTGGGTCATCGGCCGGCCGCGCTTGACGGCTTCAGTGATGGTGCGGCCGAGCACGAACTGCTCGCCCATCTCGCGCATGGCGGCGGCCACCGCCTTGCGGATGACCGGCTCGCCCAGCCGCCGCACCATAGAACGCAGCGTGCCCTCGATGCCGCCCTCGCCTTCGTCGAGGACGCGGCCGGTCAGCATCAGCGCCCAGGTCGAGGCGTTGACGAAGATGGAGCTCGAACCGCCCGAATGCGCCGACCAGTCGTGCGGCGCGATCTTGTCGGCGATGAGGTCGTCCATCGTCTCGGTATCGGGCACGCGCAGCAGTGCCTCGGCCAGGCACATCAGCGCCACGCCTTCCTTGGTGGAGAGACCGTACGCGGAGAGGAAGACTTCCATCAGCCTTGGATCCGACGAGCCGCGCACCGCGCGCACCAGATCGGCGGCGCGAGCCGAGATCGCCTTGCGGTCTTTCCCGGAGAGCCCCGTCGCCTCGGCAAGCCGCTTCACGGCCTCGTCTTCGTCGGGCAGGTAGTTGGCGCGGATCTGCTGGCGGATGGCATCGAGCGCTGGCATGGCGGTCCCGTGGATCGAGCAAAGGGGATCGGGCCGGCGGTCACCGGACCGAATGGCGCAAGCTAGCACAAGTGCAAAATTTCGGCCGGTCCAAAGAAATCGACATTGCAGGTCATTCGATCTATCCTAGCGGCATATAATTGACATTTGGACTGCGATTTCGATGACAGAAGACCAATTGGACCGCATAGATCGGAATATCCTGGCCGCACTTGCAAGCGATGGCCGGCTTTCCATGTCAGAACTAGCCGCAAAGGTCGGCCTGTCGAAGACGCCGGTGCAGGCGCGGGTGAAGCGGCTTGAGAAGGACGGCTATATCAGAGGCTACCAGGCGATCGTCGACCGCGAGCGCATGGGCGAAGGCCATGTCGCATTCGTCCAGGTGAAATTGTCCGACACCAGATCCGCCGCGCTCGACGCCTTCAACCGGTCCGTACAGGCTGTGCCGGAGATCGAACAGTGCCACATGATGGCATCGAGCTTCGATTATCTG
Source organism: Mesorhizobium sp. M7A.F.Ca.AU.001.01.1.1 (assembly GCF_004022735.1). Classification (NCBI taxonomy): domain Bacteria; kingdom Pseudomonadati; phylum Pseudomonadota; class Alphaproteobacteria; order Hyphomicrobiales; family Phyllobacteriaceae; genus Mesorhizobium; species Mesorhizobium sp. M7A.F.Ca.AU.001.01.1.1. Next base: position 889 of record NZ_RZPF01000597.1, on the reverse strand, counting down.
CTGAAAGTCCGCACCAGGGACATCGCCGCCTACCGCCGCGTCCTCGGCGAGCGCATCTCGGCCCTGCCCCATGTCGCCCAGACCTCGACCTTTGTGGCGATGGAGACCGTGAAGGATCGGTAGATCACTCCGAAAGCGTCTTCAAGAACGCCACCAGAGCAGCGCGTTCTCGGTCTGAAAGCTCCAACGGGTGAACCTCTGATACCCCTTCGACGCTGGGCGCGGCCTTCGCATAGTGCGCCACGACCTCGTCGAGCGACGAAAACTGCCCGGCATGCATATAGGGCGGTCGCGTTGCCGCACCGCGCAGAGACGGCGTCTTGTAGGCGCGGATGAGTTGTGGCGCATTCTTGACCATGAAGCGCAGTTCGCCGCAGGCGGCAACCTCGCCGTCCCGATAGGCGCCAAGGCAGTTGAACGGGTCGGCCTCGACTTGGTGCACGGCATCGATGCGGCCGCGATCCGGCGGCAGGCCCGCAACAGGCGGCACGCCGGTGTTGTGAAAGCTGTTGTCGGTGAAGCGCGGGCCGTTGTGACAGGTCACGCAATTGGCCTTGCCGATGAACAGTTTAAGCCCAAGGATTTCTTGTTTGGAAAAGACAGCATCGCCCTTCGGCTCGGCACCGGTGGCGAGGTCCAGCGCAAAGCGGTCGAAGCGCGCTGGCGTGGGCGCGATCGAGCGTTCGAAGGCGGCAATCGCCTTGCCGATATTGACGAAGACACCGTTGATGGCGTCGCGCTGCGCGCTGCTCATGGCATTCCAGGCTGCTTTCTCGGCATCGTTTCCAAGTGGGCTGGCATTCAACGGCATGCCGGAAAAATCGGGCAGCGGCCCAAAAATGCGCTCATAGCGCTCGCCGAAGCGCGCCTTGATGTAATGCGCGTAGGC
>NZ_RZPF01000596.1:0-4180 GCF_004022735.1 Mesorhizobium sp. M7A.F.Ca.AU.001.01.1.1 | reverse complement strand
GCATCAAAGCGCTGCTCATAGAGGGCGACGACAGTCTCGCATCCCTGCGGAGCGGGCTCGCCCGCCGGCAGGTGCAGCTTGACCACGCCAGGGCGGTGCGGGTGTTCGGCGTCACGACACCGGCCGGCACCGAGCAGGCTTTCACCGTCGCACGCGATGGTGCGGTGCTGATTGCCGCCCCCGGCGGGCCGATGCTGGTCGATGGTCATGACACGGCGACACCGCTGACCGTCTTCGTTCGCCGCGCCACGATCCGCCCGGCGGCGAAATCGGTATTGGCTGATCCGCTTGCCGACCCGGTGCTCGATTTGCGCGTCCATTCGGCGACCGCGGAGGCCTATTTCGTTGGGGCTGGCGACTATCTGCAGATCATCGATGTCGACGGGCGCCAATGCACCGATTTCCAGTGCTTTTCGGCGCGCAAGCTGGACAGGGGACTGGATCATCCGCTCGACGTGACGACGACGCGCACGCTCATGGGTGCGAGCTACCCGATGCCCGGCCTGCATTCCAAATACTATGACCAGGACATGGAGCCGCTGGTCGAGGTGGTGCAGGACACATGCGGCCGGCACGACGCCTTCGCGCTCGCCTGCGCCGCCAAATATTACGACGACATCGGCTATCCCGGACACACCAACTGTTCGGAGAATTTCAACGGCGCTCTGGCCGGCAAGGGCGTCAATCCCCGCGCGGGCTGGATGGCGATCAACTTCTTCTTCAACACGGCGATCGACGCGCATGGCGTCATGGTGTCCGACGAGCCGTGGTCGCGGGCGGGCGACTATGTGCTGCTCAGGGCGCTCACCGACATCGTTTGCGTTTCCTCCGCCTGCCCCGACGACACGACGCCGGCCAATGGCTGGAACCCGACCGACATCCATGTGCGGACCTATTCCGGCCAGCACAAATTCTCGCGAGCGATCGCCAGACGCATGACGCCCGATTCGGAACCGAAAATGACCCGCGAGACCGCTTTTCATTCGAGCTTTGCCAAGCACACCCGCAACTTTCAGGAGTACAAGGGCTATTGGCTCGCCAATTCCTTCGCCAAGGACGGGCCGATCGCCGAATACTGGGCCTGCCGCCAAGACGCGGTGATCATGGACCTGTCGCCGCTGCGCAAGTTCGAGGTCACCGGCCCGGATTCCGAAGCGCTGCTGCAATACACGCTGACCCGCGACGTCAAGAAGCTTGGCGTTGGCCAGGTGGTCTATTCGGCCATGTGCTACGAGCATGGCGGCATGATTGATGACGGCACCCTGCTGCGGCTGGGCAAGGACAATTTCCGCTGGGTCGGCGGCGACGATCTGTCTGGCGAGTGGCTGCGCGAGACGGCGACAAAACTCGGCCTCAATGTCCTTGTGCGTTCCTCCACCGACCAGATGCACAATGTCGCCGTGCAGGGACCGAAGAGCCGCGACATCCTCAGGGAGGTGATCTGGACCTCGCCGCTGCAGCCGTCGATCGACGAACTCGAATGGTTCCGCTTCGCCGTCGCCCGCATTGGTGGCGGCAACGGCATTCCGGTCGTCGTCTCGCGCACCGGCTATACCGGCGAGCTCGGCTACGAGATCTGGTGCCATCCGCGCGACGCCGAAAAAGTCTTCGACGCCATCTGGGAAGCCGGCCAGCCTCACGGGCTGAAGCCGATGGGACTGCAGGCGCTGGACATGGTGCGCATCGAGGCCGGGTTGATCTTCGCCGGATACGAATTTTCCGACCAGACCGATCCGTTCGAGGCCGGCATCGGCTTCACCGTGCCGCTGAAGAGCAAGACCGACGATTTCGTCGGCCGCGAGGCGCTGATCCGCCGCAAGGAGCACCCGCAGACGAAGCTGGTCGGTCTCGACATCGACGCCAATGTCGACGTCGGCCATGGCGATTGCGTGCATGTCGGCCGTGCCCAGATCGGCGTGGTCACGTCAGGCATGCGCTCGCCGGTGCTGAACAAGACCATCGCGCTGGCCAGGCTCGATGTCACCCATTCGGCTGTCGGTACCGAGGTCGAGATCGGCAAGCTCGACGGCCATGCCAAGCGGCTGCCGGCGCGAGTCGTCGCCTTCGCCCACTACGATCCGCAAAAGACCAAACCGCGTTCCTGACGGCCCTTCCCTCCCAAGACAGTGAGGCCGTGCTGCAGTTCGTGATAGGAATTTTTTCTTGACCTGCTGAGGGCAGCTATGCTACATATTCGTCCATGGTGCTGATTTGCGCCGCGACCCGCCTCCGGCGGGTTTTCGCTTCCTGACCCTTGGTCCTTTTCCGAACAATCCCACCGCGGCAGTGTGAAGCCGACATGTTTCGCAAGCGTGATGTGCACGGCGCGACAAATCGCTTGACCTGAAAGCGCGCCGGATCAATCTTCACTGTTAAGAAAAAAATGCGACTGAGTGGAAACACCGACAGCCGCCCAAAGCATGCGTCGATGATGAAGCCTCGCGAAGTCGCGGCCGTCACGAACGGGGAACATCAAAATGGGGAACAAAGACATATGAGCACGATAACGACTGTCCTGGAGCCGCTTGCCGAAGGCAAGTTGCACCGAAATATCGACTGGCGCGGCGCCTTCTGGGTGGCGAGCGGCGTGCCGGCCCTGGTCCTGTTCTCGATCGGCGGCATTGCCGGCACGACCGGCACGCTGGCCTTCGCGATCTGGATCTTCTCCATGATCATGGGCTTCCTGCAATCCTTCACCTATGCCGAAATCGCCGGCCTGTTTCCGAACAAGTCGGGCGGCGCGTCGATCTACGGCGCCACCGCCTGGCTGCGCTATTCCAAGTTCATCGCGCCGCTGTCTGTCTGGTGCAACTGGTTCGCCTGGTCGCCGGTGCTGTCGCTCGGCTGCTCGATCGCCGCCGCCTACATCCTCAACGCGCTGGCGCCAGTGCCGCTGTTCACCGAAACCTCACCCGATGTCGTCGCCTATATCGCCGCGCATGCCGGGACGAGTGCCGCCGACGCCATCACAGCGGTGACCGCGGCGGCGACGCCGGCAATCCGCAACTGGACGCTTTACAGCCACACGCTGGGACCGGTCTCGTTCACCTTCAACGCGACCTTCTTTATCGGCGCAGTGCTGATGCTGATCATCTTTGCGATCCAGCATCGCGGCATTCTCGGCACCGCCAATGTGCAGAAATATATCGGCCTCTTGGTCATCGTCCCGATGCTGATCGTCGGCGTGGTGCCGATCGTCACCGGCCAGATCAACTGGGCGAATTTTTCGCCGCTGGTGCCGCTGGCCGCAGCCTACGCGCCCGAGCCCGGTGCCTGGAACATCGCCGGCTGGACGCTGGTGCTTGGTGGTATGTTCATCGCCGCCTGGTCGACCTACGGCTTCGAGACCGCCGTCTGCTACACATCCGAGTTCAAGAACCCCGGCACCGACACGTTCAAGGCGATTTTCTATTCCGGCCTTCTGTGCATGCTGCTGTTCATCCTGGTGCCGTTCACCTTCCAGGGCGTGCTTGGCCTCAACGGTATGCTGGCGACGCCGATCGTCGACGGCTCCGGGGTCGCCGACGCGCTGGCCGGCATGGTCGGCGGCGGCGCGCTAGTCCACAGCCTGTTGGTGATGCTGATGATCCTGGCGCTGGTGCTGTGCATCATGACGGCCATGGCCGGCTCTTCGCGTACGCTCTACCAGGGCTCGGTCGACGGCTGGCTGCCGCGCTATCTCAGCCATGTCAACGAACATGGTGCGCCGACACGGGCAATGTGGACCGATCTCGTCTTCAACCTGATCGTGCTGGCCATCGCCTCGGCCGACGCGACGAGCTTCTTCTTCATCCTCGCCGTGTCGAATTGCGGTTACATCATCTTCAACTTCCTCAACCTCAACGCCGGCTGGATCCACCGCATCGACAACGGCCATATCGCACGGCCCTGGAAGGCGCCGAGCTGGCTGCTCGGGATCGGGGCGATCTTCGCCTATGTCAACGCGATCTTCATGGGCGCCGGTGCCAAGGTATGGAACCCGATGGCGCTGTGGGCCGGCCTGATCACGGCAGCGCTGATCATCCCGGTGTTCTGCTTCCGACACTACATTCAGGACAAGGGCAAGTTCCCCGACCACATGCTGGCCGATCTCGGCATGACGGGGGCCGACCTCTCGGTCAAAAAGGCGGGCATGCTGCCCTATCTGACGCTGGTCGCCGGCGTGGTGGTGATGCTGCTC
>NZ_RZPF01000595.1:0-4185 GCF_004022735.1 Mesorhizobium sp. M7A.F.Ca.AU.001.01.1.1 | reverse complement strand
GACCATTGATCCCGAAAAGCGCCCCCCCCTTTCGGGATTGATGCGTAAAGAAGTTTTTACACGCCGCGTATCTTGGGAAGCGGCTTTTTCGCTTCAGTCGGTTGCCCTTTACCGGCAGTTTTTTCGGCATTCCCCACCCTTTTGCGCAGTTCCTGGACAAAAATCCGCTCCGACAGCGACGCCTTCTTGTGCTTTGGCGCGATGATGACGAAGGGCGAGCGTATCTGTGCCTCGGGTACCAGCAGCGCCTTCAGCCGGTCGTTCTGTCTAAACGTGACGGTCATGTGATCCGGCAGATAGCCGACGAAGTGGCCGCTCAGGATATACATCGCCTGCGCCTCGATATTCGAGGCATAGGCGCCGACATGCGCGTTGGGAAAATGCTGCAGTTCCGACTTGTTGGCATAGGGCCGCACCACCATCTGCGATGCCTCCACATCGGCCTTTGTCACCAGCTTGCGGGAAAACAGCGGGTGACGCTCGCTGCAATAGAGCGAGTTCCTTTCATGATGGAACTCAGTTTGCGAATAGCCGGGCAGCAATTTGATGCGCGGGGAGATCGCGAAATCGATCCCGCCCTTGGCGGTGTCCGCGATCAGCTGCTCGGGCGAGCCTATGGTGATGCGCAGATCGACTTCGCTGGCCTTCTTGATGACCTGGTGAATGACGTCATCGAGGCCAAGGTTTGAATCGGTAACGGTCGCATCGACGATCCCGACGCGCAGCACGCCCGTCGCCTTGGAGCGCAATTCCCCCAATTGCATCTCGAACGCCGACAGCGCGGATGTCAGCGAATGGGAATATTCATAAACAGCGCTGCCCCTGTCGGTCAGTTCGAAGCCCCGTCTGCCGCGCTGGCACAGCGAAAACCCCAACCGCTCCTCCAGCGCATTGATCTGGAAACTGATCGTCGACTGGCTCATCGCCAAGGCAAGCTGCGCTCCAGTGAATCCGCCATGTTCGACCACGGAACGGAAAACCCTGAGCGCACGGATATCGGCTACCGACAGACGCAATTCTGACACTCCTCCCCGAACCTGTGCAGGCGGTGTCCGGCATCAGCCTTACATCGCCAATTTCGATGTATAGTCTATTCATTCCATGTTTATCAAAGATTCAATCCTGCCATGCTGCCCTACCAGATGGCGGCGTGCCGTCCTGCCGCTGGGAAGTTCAACAACCGGGCCGGCAACGCAGTCGGCCGGCGACTTGGAGGTTTGAGGCTCGTCACGCATGTGAGATTCCTGAGCGCTTACAGAAGCCTCGGACTCCAAATAATCCATAATAAACGAGAACATACGAAGCTGGAGGAAGTCATGCGATCCGCTCTGAAACTGTGCACTTCGATACTGCTGGCCGCGTCACTCTCGCTCGCTGTGGCGAGCATCGCCACAGCCGCCGATCTTCTGGATCGGATCAAGGAGAAGGGCGAGATCACCATCGCGTCCGAGGCGCGCTACCCACCATTCGAATATGTCGATAACGGCAAGGTCGTCGGCTATGGCGTCGACCTCTTCGAAGAAGTCATGAAGGCGCTACCGGACGTGAAGGTGAACCGGCTCGACCTGCCGTTTCAGGGCTTGCTGCCGGGCCTCCAGACCGAAAAATTCGACGCCATCATAACGTCCGTCACCGTCAACAAACAGCGTTACGATACCTACAGGCTGTCTCTGCCGATCGCCGACGCGTCGTTCTCCTACGTCAAGCGCGAGGGCGATACGTCGCTAAACACGCCCGAAGACCTGAGCGGCAAGAATGTTGGCACGCAGGCCGGCTCGGCACAGCTCAAGGGCACCGAGGCCTTTTCCGAGGCACTCAAGGCAAAAGGCATGGCGCCGATCGCCAACATCCAGACCTATGTCGACTTCAATGAGGCCTATGCCGACCTGGCTGCCGGCCGTACCGATGCCGTGGTGAATTCCCTGCCCAATCTGCTTTACCTGCAGACGCAGCGCGGCGACGCCTTCGAAACCATCCGCACGACGTTCGGGGAGCCGACCTATTTCAGCTGGGCCTTCCGCAAGGATGACGACAGCAAGGCGCTTGCCGACTTCATCGACAACCAGTTCCGCAAGCTCGCCGCCGATGGAACCATGGCCAAGCTTCAGGAGAAGTGGTTCGGCTTCACCATGAAACTGCCGACGGATGCCCTGCCCGAACCTAAGAGCTGACAAGCCGGCATGGGCTCACAGCACCCGGATAAACGGCGAGGCTTCCCAGCCTCGCCTGCGAAAAACGTCCAGGCTGCACGCCTGGCCTCAAGTCCATAAGGTCTGACCACGTGGCAATGCTCGCCCTCATCCGGGACAATCTGCCCATCATGCTCTGGGGGGCGGGCATGACGATTCTGGTGTCGGGCGTCGCCATCATTCTCGGCATGCCGCTCGGCCTCGTTCTTTGCTTCGGGGTCACCTCGAAGAAGATATGGCTGCGCCGCTTTTCGCGCATCTATCAAAGCGTGTGGCGCGGCACACCCATCCTAGTGCAGTTGCTGATCATATACTATCTGCTGCCGCTCATCGGCATCAACGTGGCTCCTATCCTTGCCGCTATCATCGCGCTGACCCTCAACACGATCGCGTTCCAGGCCGAGATATTTCGCGGCGGGCTTTTGGCCATTCCGCGGGGGCAATTGGAAGCGGCACGCATGGTGGGCATACGCAAATGGGCGGCGCGCCAGCACATTCTCGTCCCCCAGATACTGCGTCTCGTCATTCCCTCGCTGGTCAACGAGACCATCAGCATTCTGAAAAATTCCTCGCTGGTTTCCGTTATCGCGGTGACGGAACTGATGCGGGTGAGCCAGCAGATCGTCGCGACCACCTACCGCCCGTTCGAAATCTACATCGCCGCCGCCATCATCTACATCGTCATCAATTTCCTCCTGTCGCTGCTCGGTCGCATGGCCGAGCAGCGACTAGCGCGGAGGGCCTGAGCCATGACGCAGTTCTTCGACCTGTGGCTGCAATATGGGCCGCTGATGCTGGCCGGACTGGCGACGACGGCCTGGATCTGCGCGCTGGCTGCTGCCCTCGGACTGGCTGTCGGCCTGTTGCTCGCCTGCCTCGAAAGCACGCAGTTCACGCCGTTGCGCTGGGCCGTTCGCGCCTATATCGAGATCATGCGCGGCCTGCCGATCCTGATCCTGCTGTTCGTGCTCTATTATGGCGGCCCGCGTATCGGCCTCAGGCTGAGTGCCGAAGCAGTCGGCGTTTTCGGCCTCGGCTTCTACGGGGCCGCCTATTTCGCGGAAATCTTCCGCTCCGGTTTCCAGTCGATCCCCAAGGGCCAGATCGAGGCCGCGCGCATGGCGGGGCTGACCGGCACGCAGATCATCCGCCATATCAAGTTGCCGCAGATGCTGGTCATGATCACCCCGCCGACGGTCAACCAGATCATCATCCTCATCAAGGAATCCGCGGTGCTGTCCATCATCACCGTCGCCGAGCTGACCAAAAACACGACGCAGTTCGTCAACGAGACCTATGCGGTCATCGAACCCTATCTCGCCGCTGCCCTGCTCTACTGGCTGCTGGTCGAGGTAGTCGCGCAGCTCGGCAAATACGTTGAGCGCCGGGTGCGGTTCTAGGCCGCTCAACCACCAATTGGGAACAAACGATGGCCACTGAAACCACCGAGCCCGTCATCAAGATACGGAACCTGACCAAGGATTTCGGCACGTTCGCGGCCTTGTCTGGGATATCGCTCGACATCAATCTCTCCGAGGTCGTCTGCATCATCGGCCCCTCGGGATCAGGCAAGAGCACCCTGTTGCGCTGCGCTAGCTTCCTTGAGGACTATACGAGCGGCGAGATCGAGATCGAGGGCCGGCTGCTCGGCTACAAGCGCGGCGCCGGGGGACTGGTGCGCGAGAGCGAACAGAACATCGATGCCGTGCGCCGCAATGTCGGCATGGTGTTCCAGCACTTCAACCTCTGGCCGCACATGACCGTGCTGGACAACGTGACGCTGGGCCTACGCCTTTCCAAGCGCACCCCCGTCGCCAAGGCGAAGGACAGCGGACGCCGGGCGCTGGCCAAGGTCGGCCTCGCGGATTTCGCCGAGCGCTATCCCTCGCAGCTTTCAGGCGGCCAGCAACAGCGCGTCGGCATCGCCCGCGCGCTCGCCATGGAACCACATGTGATCCTATTCGACGAGCCGACTTCGGCGCTCGATCCCCAACTC
>NZ_RZPF01000594.1:0-4189 GCF_004022735.1 Mesorhizobium sp. M7A.F.Ca.AU.001.01.1.1 | reverse complement strand
GATCTGCACCGGCCGGTCCGATTTTCCCAATCAGGTCAACAACGTACTGTGTTTTCCTTACATTTTTCGCGGTGCGCTCGACTGCGGCGCCAGCGCCATCAATGAGGAGATGAAGATGGCGGCGGTGCGGGCAATCGCAGCGCTCGCACGCGAGGAACCTTCGGACGTCGCGGCCCGCGCCTATTCCGGCGAGACGCCGATCTTCGGCCCTGAATTCCTGATCCCTTCGCCCTTCGATCCGCGGCTGATCCTGCGCATAGCGCCCGCGGTCGCCAAGGCAGCCTGCGACACCGGCGTCGCGACGCGGCCGATCACCGACTTTGCCGCCTATATCGACAAGCTGAACCGCTTCGTCTTCCGCTCCGGCCTGGTGATGAAGCCGGTGTTCTCGTCCGCCAAGGCATCGAGCGCCAAGCGCGTCATCTATGCCGACGGCGAGGATGAGCGCGTGCTGCGGGCTGCCCAGGTGGTGCTCGAGGAAGGCATCGCCGAGCCGATCCTGATCGGCCGCCCGCACGTCATCGAAGTGCGCCTGAAGCGCTACGGCCTGCGCATCAAGCCCGGGGTCGATTTCGGCCTCATCAACCCGGAAGACGATCCGCGCTACCGCCACTATGTCGACCTTTTGATCGAACTCGCCGGCCGGCGTGGCGTGACGACGGAAGCCGCGCGCACTATGGTGCGCACCGACAACACGGTGATCGCAGCACTTGCGCTGAAACGCGGCGATGCCGACGCCATGGTCTGCGGCCTCGAAGGTCGATTCGAGCGGCATCTGCGCAACGTCACCTTGATCATCGGCCCCCGCGCCGGCATCAAGGACCACGACCTGTCGACGCTTTCCATGCTGATCTCGCAGCGCGGCATCATCTTTCTGACCGACACCCACGTCTCCGTCGACCCGACGGCGGAAGAAATCGCCGAGATGACGGTGCTGGCGGCGGAAGAAATCCAGCGCTTCGGCATCGAGCCGAAGGCAGCACTCTTGTCGCATTCCGATTTCGGCTCGCGCGATTCGCCCAGCGCCCTGAAGATGCGGCAAGCAGCGGCGATCCTGGCGCGCATCGCGCCTGACCTTGAATGCGATGGCGAGATGCATGCGGACACTGCTCTGTCGGAGCACCTGCGCCAGCGCGTCTATCCCCATTCGAGACTGAAGGGCGAAGCCAATTTGCTGGTGTTCCCCAACCTCGATTCGGCAAACATCACGCTGACGGCGCTCAGAACCATGACGGATGCGCTACATGTCGGGCCGATCCTGCTCGGCACCGACATGCCGGCGCATATATTGACGCCGTCTGTCACCTCGCGCGGCGTCGTCAACATGACGGCGCTTGCCGTGGTCGAAGCCGCCCACAAGGCACAAGCGGTCGTCAATCTGGGCTGAACACGGATTTCGCGGTAAACTGCAGTTAACCGCGAACACGGTAGCCTTGCGGGGCTAACAGCCGATTTGGAAGGCGGAGTTTGGGCGGATGGCAAGCGGAGGGTGGAAGCAGGCGCATGCTGTCGTGCTGCTTGGCCTGCTGTTGTCCGCAACCTGGGGAGTAGCCGAGCCACAGGCTGCTTCGCGGGTCTGCCGCCAGTTGGAAGCCGATCTTGCCGCGTCCTCGCGCGGCGGCGGTGGCGGTCCGGCGCTAGTCCGGAAATACGATTCCGCGATTGCCAGGCAGCATGAGCAGATTTCGAAGGCTCGCAGCCAGGCGAGCCAGGCCGGGTGCGGTTTTTCGCTGTTTGGCCGCAACCTCAATCAATGCGCCGGGCTCAACGCCACCATCGACCGCATGAATGCCAATCTCGACGCCTTGCAAAACAAGCGCGAGCGGCTGGCTGGCGGTGGCTCTCGCCGCGATCGCGGACGCATCCTGGCGGCGCTCGACGCCAATGGCTGCCGCGACGACACCGTTGCGCCTCGGCGTGCGCCTTTGCAGGAAGCGAACCGCGACGGCGGCAGCGCAAACCTGTTCGATCAGCTCTTCGGCGGCAACAGCAAGCAGCTCGATATGCTTGATGAACCCAACCAGCCCGACGATCCCAGCGAGGAGCGCAATGTCCGCCGTGTGCTCAACCAGCCCGGCGTACCGGATTTTCCGAGCGTCGGTGGCGAATTCCACACGTCCTGTGTGCGCACCTGCGACGGCTACTTTTTCCCTATGTCGAACTCGGCCTCGGCAGGCGATTTCGAACGCGACCAGAAGAATTGCGAATCGAGCTGCCCCGGCACCGAGATGCAGGTTTTCTATTCGCGCGGCATGGACGACGATTCGGCGTCGATGACGTCATCTGTCACCGGCCGGCCTTACAGCGAATTGCCGACCGCCTATCTCTACAAGCGGCCCGGCGTGTCGCGGCCGCCGGCTTGCGGCTGCAACGCCGCTGCGCAGGGTTTCCAGATCATCGCCGGCAATCCGCCGAATCCGGTGCAATCGCAGCCAGAGACAGACGCGTCATCATTCATTCCAGTCCCGGTTGCAAAACCTGATCCGGGCGCCGATCCCGAAACGCTGGCCAATCTGGAAGGTGGGCTCGACCGCGAGGCGATCAAGCGGCTTTCCGCGAGGCCGGTGACGTCGCCCGTGTCCGCGCTGCCGCCGGAACAGCGCAAGGTCAGGGTCGTCGGGCCAACGTTCCTTCCCGACCCATCAGCGGCAATAGATCTGCAAGCTCCGGCCCCGAAGGCAGTCCGGTAAGGGCTGTCCTGAGTGGCATGAACAACGCCTTGCCCTTGCGGCCGGTCGCTTCCCTGATCTTGCCCGTCCAGTCCTTCCAGATCGTCGCGGTCCAGGGTTCCTCCGGCAGCAGGTCGAACGCCTGTCGGAGAAAGTCGCGGTCGTCATCGGAAAATTGCGGCTTCTCCTGCGGTCCTTCGCGCAGGATGCGCCACCAGTTGACCGCATCGGCCAGCCTGTCGAGATTGCCGCGCACCGCCAGCCAGAACGGTTCGGCCTGCTCGCCGGAGACGCCGAGCACGATGAGACGGTCTTGTGCCTCGGCGAACGGCATGTGGTGCAGCAGCGACCGGTTGAGCACGAACAGCTCGTCCGGATCGAACTTGGCCGCGGATTTCGATGTCGCCGCCGGATCGAAGCGTTCGGCGAGTTCGCCCATCGTCGGCATCGCCGCGACATTCTCCGAAGTGCCTACCAGGACCGCCAATGATGCGACGGCCATCGGCTCGATCCCGTCCTCGCGCAGGCTTTCGATGGAGAGCGCGCCGGTGCGCTTCGACAAGCCCTCGCCCGATGCGGTGGTCAGGAGATTGTGGTGGCCGAACACTGGCGGCGTGGCAGCCAGTGCCTGGAACAGGGCGATCTGCACGCCGGTGTTGGTGACATGGTCGTCGCCGCGGATGACATGGCTGACGCCCATCTCGATGTCGTCGACCACGGAAGGCAGCGTATAGAGATAGGTGCCGTCCTCGCGCACCAGGACCGGATCGGAAAGCGAGGCCAGATCGACGGTTTCCTCACCGCGCACCAAGTCGTTCCAGTGGATTTCAGTGCGTTCCGGCTGTTGTGGATCGCCTGAGAAATTGGGCAGGAGAAAACGCCAGTGCGGCCGGCGGCCATCGGTCTGGTATTCGGCGATCTGTTCGTGCGTCAGGGTCAACGCCTCGCGGCCATAGACCGGCGGCAGACCGCGCGTGCGGCGCACCTTGCGCCTGAGATCCAGCTCCTCCGGCGTTTCGTAGCAGGCATAGAGAACGCCTGCCGCCTTCAGCCTCTCGACCGCCGCGTCATAGACTTCGAAGCGCCGCGACTGGTACTCGGTGGCGTCGGGAAAAATGCCCAACCAATGCAGGTCGTAGAGGATGGCGTCGGAAAACTCCTGCTTCGAGCGCGCAATGTCGGTGTCGTCGAAGCGCTGGATGAAGCGACCCTTGTTGTTCACGGCGAACAGCCAGTTGAACAGAGCCGTGCGCGCATTGCCGATATGGATGCGGCCGGTCGGCGAAGGGGCGAAACGAACGGTAACTGTCATGAGCGGGGCGTACCGGATGCTTTTACGATTGACAAGACGCGCCCCCGCGCTGCCCGGCAGACATAGAACATGGCGGCTGGAATGAAAAGACCGGGCGTTGGACGCCTCAGGAGGCACCCAGTCCGCAGGCGGCCTTTGTAACCGAGCGCTGCCAGCCGCTGGGGCCGACCACCGGTTGAAGGCGATCAGCGGCCGAAATCATCGGAAC
>NZ_RZPF01000593.1:0-4204 GCF_004022735.1 Mesorhizobium sp. M7A.F.Ca.AU.001.01.1.1 | reverse complement strand
ATCAACGACCGCACACGCATCATGGCTTTCGGCGCCATCGAGATGGCTTTGTGGGACCTGCGCGGCAAGGCGTGGAACCAGCCGCTCTACCAGTTGCTCGGCGGCGCCGTACGCAAGGATATCCCGTTCACCGACTATTTTTCGCTGCGCGGTGATGGGCCAAAGGTGAAGGGCGAGACGACGCCCCAGGAAGTCGCCGACTATTGCGTCGAATTGCATGAGACGCATGGAACGACTTTCTTCGAAGGCAAGTTCTCGACCGAAGATCCGAAAATCTCGCTCAGGATGGTCGAGCTGATCCGCAGGAAACTCGGCGACGATGCGATGATCCGTATCGATTCCAACCAGGCCTATTCGCTCAGCACCGCGCGGCGGCTGGCGCGCCCGCTGGAAGAATTGGGCGTGCGCAACTGGGAGGATCCGGTGGCGACCATCGAGGAGATGCGCGAGTTGCGGCGCCATTGCTCGATCCCGTTCTCGACCCACAACATCGACATTGCGCGCGCCATGGAAACCAAAGTGCCGGACGCGTTCGTCGGCAACCCGACGACGCATGGCGGCATCGGCCGGCTGTTGCGCTTCGTCGGCGCCTGCGAGCATGCCGGGATCGATTTCTGGTGCTACAGCGGCGACAGCGGCATCGGCAGCGCCGCCTATCTGCATCTGTGCGCGGCACTCGGCTGGATCAGGGAGCCGAACCAGTCGCTGTTTCGCATGCTGCCGATGGATGTCACCGAGGAAGGACCGTTTTCGCCGAAAAACAATGTCGTGCGCGTTCCGGAAGGTCCCGGTCTCGGCGTCACCTTGTCGCGCGAAAACCTCGCTGCCTGTCACAGAGACTTTACCGAGAAAGGACCGTGCAACAAGTATCATGACCCGGCAAAGCCCGGAACCTATCGCCGTTTGCCGCTGAACTAGATGACGGCTAGCGGCCAAGACCGACGGCCAGACACGAGAAGCCAACCGCCGCGATTTCGGTCGGGAAGGTTGGACAAAGACGGTGGAAGCCGTGCAACCAACAACCCCGAGCGTCCACGCCACGACTGGATGGACCGGACAAAACCGCATGCTAAAGTTCCGGTAGACAGGCCTCCGGTGCCGGGAAAATGGAGCAATCCACGAAAATTTCGTCAACCATAAGAAATAGGGGAAAGGGTAAAAACCCATGAGCAAGAACCACAGCATTCTCGACCTTATCCGGCGCAATCGCACGCCGCTTGAAAATCACCTGATCGACGGCCTCGTCGACGGCCGTGTCAGCCGCCGCGACTTCGTCCGTCACGGCAGCCTGCTCGGCCTGTCGCTGCCGCTGCTGGGCCGCATCGGCATGGCCGCCGGCCTTGGCGGCATGCCGTCGCTGGCGCGCGCCCAGGGCGCGCCGGGCGCCACCATCCGCGTCGCCAGCAGTGTGCCGGCGGCGACGATCGACCCGGTCAGCATTGCAGACGCCGGCGGCCTGCTGATCATGCAGCAGGTTGCCGAATTCCTTTGCGTCGACGGCCCCGATCTGGTGCTGCAGCCGGCCTTGGCCGAAAGCTGGAAGCCGAACGACAACGGCACGGTGTGGACCTTCAAGCTGCGCAAGGGCGTAAAATTCCACAGCGGCGGCGAGATGAAGGCCGACGACGTCGTGGCCAGCATCGACCGCCTTGCCGACCCGGCCAACTCGTCCAATGCGCTGTCGGTGTTCACCGGCATCCTGCAGAAAGGCGCTTCAAAGAAGGTCGACGACTACACGGTGGAATTCCACCTCGATGCGCCGAACGGCAACTTCCCCTACATGCTGTCGTCCGACAACTACAACGCCGTCATCATCCCGGCGAGCTACAAGGGCGACTACGAAAAGAGCTTCGACGGCACCGGGCCGTTCAGAATTGAGAAATACACGGCAAAGGTCGGCGCGTCCTTCGTCCGCAACGAGGACTATTGGGGGCCGAAGGCCTTGCCCGAGCGCACCGAATTCACCTTCTTCACCGACATGCAGCCGCAGATCCTGGCGCTGCAGGGCGGACAGGTCGACATCATCAACCAGATGCCGGTGCTGGCCGGCGTCGCTCTGCTCAACGATCCGAACATCGACATCATCAGCCTGAAGTCGTCGGCCCATCAGCAACTGCACATGCGCTGCGACGAGGGTCCGTTGAAGGATGCGCGCGTGCGCCGAGCCATTGCGCTCTGCCTCGATCGCGACAAGCTGGCCGCCGGCCTGATGAAGGGACGCTCCGCCCTGGGCAATGACAGCCCGTTCGCCGCCGTCTATCCTTCGACCGATACGAGCGTGCCGCAACGCAAGCAGGATATCGCCCAGGCCAAGCAGCTCATGGAAGCAGCCGGCCTTGGCCAGGGCTTCAAGATAACCCTGACCACCGAACGCTACCTGGAAATCCCCGAATACGCCCAGCTCATCCAGAACTGGGTCAAGGAGATCGGCGTCGAGCTCGACCTCAACATCCTCGACCAGAGCGGCTATTACGGAGACGCGGTGTTCGGCAAGTCGAACTGGCTGGATTCGGTGATGGGCATCACCGACTACGGCCACCGCGGCGTGCCGAACGTCTATCTTGCGGCACCGCTGAAGAGCGAAGGCACCTGGAATGCGGCGCATTTCAAGAACAAGGACTATGACGCGCTGGCGACCAGCTACATCGCAGCACTCGACCTCGAGGCGCAGAAGGCCGACGCCGGCAAGATCCAGAAGCTGTTGCTCGAGGAAACGCCTGTTATTTTCGGCTATTTCTACGACTATCTGACGGCGACGGCGAAGGGCGTGGCCGGCGTACAGCCGACCGCCATGTCGCAGCTGTTCCTCGACAAGGCATCGAAAGCCTGAACTAACTCTTTGTTGGAGCATGACCTTTTCCGAAAACCGGTCCCCACTTTTCGGGATCATGCTCAAAGGGAAAGCCAATCCTCTAACAGCCAGCTCCCGCATGGGGCTGGCTCCACAAGGAGTCTTAGCCATTCTCTCCTTCCTTGCCCGGCGTGTCTCGCTGTCGCTGGTGACGCTGTTCCTGCTCAGCATCATGGTGTTCCTGGGCGGCCAGGTGCTGCCCGGCAACGTCGGGCGCGCCATATTGGGTCCATTCGCCGACCAGCGCGCGGTCGACGCGCTCAATCACACGCTCGGCGTCGATCGCCCGCTGCTGGCACAGTACTGGGGCTGGATCTCCAATTTCGTCCAGGGCGACATGGGCACGTCCTACATCTTCCGCTCGCCGGTCGCGCCTTTCGTCATCGATGCGCTCGGCAATTCGATGAAGCTGGCGGCGGTCGCCTTCGTGCTGGTGGTACCGATCGGCATCCTCGGCGGCGTCGTCGCCGCGCTCAACCTCAACCGCCCGCTCGACCGCATCATCAGCCTCGGCGGTCTGTCGGTGACGGTGCTGCCGGAATTCGTCACCGGCATCATCCTGATCCTGATCTTTGGTGTCTGGCTGCGCTGGCTGCCGATATCGGCCGCATGGCCGCGCGACGCCGGCTTCTTCACGCAGCTCTACTACCTGATCCTGCCGTCGCTGCCGCTGTTCCTGGTGCTATTCGGCTACATCGCCCGCATGGCGCGCTCCGGCATGATCGAAGCGCTCGATTCCGACTACACGCGAACGGCCGTGCTGAAGGGCCTGCCCTGGCGCACGGTGATCTGGCGCCATGTGCTGCGCAATGCGCTGCTGCCGACCATCACCGTTATCGCCACGCAGACCGGCTACCTCATCGGCGGCCTTGTCGTCATCGAAACGCTGTTTCGCTACCAGGGCATCGGCTCGCTGATCTTCACTGCCGCGCGCGGCAAGGATTTCCCGATGCTGGAATCCGGCATCCTCACCATCGGCATCGTCTATGCCGTGGCCACTCTTGTCGCCGACTTCCTCTATTCCGTGCTCAATCCGCGCATCCGGCTGGGGTCAGACCAATGAGCACCATCCAGACCACCTCCTCGACACCCGACGACACGCGCCCGCGCGGCCCGCTGGCCGAGGTCTTCTTCTCGCTGCTGCGCTCGCGAACATTCCTTGTCGGTTTCGCCATCGTGCTGTTCTGGGTTGCCTGCGCGCTGTTCGGCGAGCACTTCGCACCCTACGACCCGCTCGCCGACGACATCATCAACGCGCTGGCGCCGCCTTCTTCCGAACACTGGTTCGGCACCGACCAGATCGGCCGCGACGTCTTCTCGCGCGTCATCGTCGGCTCGCGCGACATCCTGACC
>NZ_RZPF01000592.1:0-4206 GCF_004022735.1 Mesorhizobium sp. M7A.F.Ca.AU.001.01.1.1 | reverse complement strand
GCCTTATGCCGACCCGCGAGGACTTTCGGCGCATGGCAGCGCCCATCGTGCGCGGAACGATCATCGGTTCAGCGCTCGGCATCCTGCCGGGAGGCGGCGCGATCCTGGCAGCCTTTGCCTCCTACACGGTCGAAAAACGCGTCTCGAAAAACCCGAAGGAGTTCGGCAAGGGCGCCATCGAAGGCGTCGCCGGACCGGAATCGGCAAACAATGCCGGTGCGCAGACTTCCTTCATCCCGATGCTGACGCTGGGCATTCCGGCCAACCCTGTCATGGCGCTGATGATCGGCGCCATGATCATCCAGGGCATCGTGCCCGGCCCCAATGTCGCGACCGAACAGCCGGCGCTGTTCTGGGGCATCATCGCCTCGATGTGGATCGGCAATCTGATGCTGATCATCCTCAACCTGCCGCTGATCGGGCTTTGGGTGAAGCTGCTGACGATCCCCTATTACGTGCTTTTCCCGATCATCATGGCGTTCTGCTCGATCGGCGTCTACAGCGTCAACAGCAACGTCTATGATCTCTACGCCGTCGCCTTCTTCGGCTTCCTCGGCTACCTCCTGACCAAGCTGCGCTGCGAACCGGCACCGCTGCTGCTCGGCTTCGTGCTCGGCCCGCTGCTCGAGGAAAATCTGCGCCGCGCCATGATTCTCTCGCGCGGCGACCCGAGCACCTTCGTGACCAGACCGATCAGCGCCGGCCTGCTGCTCATAGCGCTCGCCGTGCTCGCCGTCGTCTTCCTGCCGGCGGTCAAGAAAAAGCGCGAAGAGGTGTTTGTGGAGGAGAGTTGAATTACGCCGCCGTTCCGCCTCGGTCCTGAACCTCTTCGACCGGGTCGAGCGGTGCGATCGGCACCAGCGGTGCCGGCACATCGGTCGTCTTGACCTCGGCCTTGCAGATGTCGGCGATGACGCAGGCCGGGCAATCCGGCTTGCGCGCCTTGCAGACGTAGCGGCCATGCAGGATCAGCCAGTGATGTGCATGGCGCATATATTCGTCCGGAATGATCTTCAACAATCCCTGCTCGACCTGTTCCGGCGTCTTGCCGGGCGCTAATCCGAGCCGGTTGCCTATGCGAAGAATGTGCGTGTCGACCGCCATCGTGTGCTGGCCGAAGGCCATGTTGAGCACGACATTGGCGGTCTTGCGCCCGACCCCGGGCAGCTTGACCAATTCATCTCGATTATCGGGTACCTCGCCGCCATGGTCGCGGATCAGCGCCTGCGACAGCGCAATCAAATTCTTCGCCTTGTTGCGCCACAGCCCGATGGTGCGGATATATTCGCCGACCCTTGCTTCCCCCAGCGCCAGCATCTTGTGCGGCGTATCGGCGGCCCTGAACAGCGCCCGCGTCGCCTTGTTGACGCCTACATCCGTCGCTTGCGCCGACAGCACCACCGCGACCAGCAGCGTGAAGGCGTTGACATGTTCGAGCTCGCCCTTCGGCTCGGGCCGCTGGACGGAAAAGCGCCGGAATATCTCTTTCACTTCGGCCGGGCTGTAGCGTAACGCGCTTCGCGCCGGCCGCGGGCGCGGCTTTGCGTTCGAACCATCGCGTCGTGCGGGCAACGGCTCTTTTTTGGACAGGGAAGAATCTTTGGACTTGGGGCTTGCCATTTCCCTCCTATAATATCCCCTCATGAGCGACACAAACGCCTCGTTTCAGGCCGACGAGCCATTCTTTCAGGCGCTACTGACCCCGCACCGGTCTCTGGGCCGGACAGGCTTCTTCGTCCTGATGGGCGCGCTGCTGTTCGGCTGGCTGGTGACAGGCGCGTTTTTCCTGTCGCGCGGCGCCTGGCCGGTGTTCGGCTTCTTCGGCCTCGACGTGGCCGCCGTCTACATCGCCTTTCGCATCAACTATCGTGCCGCTCGCGCACGCGAAGAAGTCTCGGTTTCGCGCACCAGCCTCGACATCCGCAAGACAGCCCCCTCGGGGAAATCGGAAGCGCATCGCTTCAATCCGTTCTGGGCGCGGTTTTCGGTGGCCCGTCACGCCGAGATCGGCATCACAGGCATGACGGTGCAAGGTGAAGGCCAGAACGTGCCGATCGGATCGTTCCTGGACCCCGATTCCCGCGAGAGTTTTGCCACCGCCTTTTCGCGCGCGCTGGCGCCCGCCAAGACACGCTGAGGCAGCCGCGAGCGATTCCTGGGCTCGAATCCGGTGCCTATCCGGGTATGCGCCGCAAGAAGGCAAGTTTCGGGTGGCGATCGACGCCCCGAGGGGCGATATTCCGGCTCAAGGAGACAGTTCCATGAGCACACACACCGCAGTCCTCAAAAAGGACATCACGCCTGAGGGCAGCGATTATGAGATCGTGCGCCGTGCCATCGAGAAGATCAGTCTCGACTATCGCGATCAGCCTTCCCTCGAAGAGCTGGCCGAGGAGGTCGGCGAGACGCCGACCGGCCTGCAAAAACTCTTCACCCGCTGGGCCGGCCTGTCGCCCAAGGCCTTCCTGCAGGCGGTGACACTGGACCATGCGCGCAGGCTGCTCGATTCCGGCATGCCTCTGCTCGAGACCTCATTCGAACTGGGCATGTCCGGCCCCGGCCGGCTGCATGACCTGTTCGTCACGCACGAGGCGATGTCGCCGGGCGACTACAAGACACGCGGCGCCGGGCTCACCATTCGCTACGGCTTCCATTCCTCGCCGTTCGGCACCGCCCTGATCATGGCCACCGAGCGCGGGCTCGCCGGCCTCGCCTTCAGCGACCCCGGCGAGGAACGCGCCGCCTTCGCCGACATGTCCAGCCGCTGGCCGAACGCCATCTACGTCGAGGACATGACTGCCACCGGCCCCTATGCCGCCCGTATCTTCGACCCGACGCTGTGGCGCCCCGACCAGCCGCTGCATGTCGTCATGATCGGCACCGACTTCCAGGTTCGCGTCTGGGAGGCGCTGCTCAAGATCCCGATGGGCAAGGCCCGCACCTATTCCTCGATTGCGGCCAGCATCGGCGCACCGTCCGCCAGCCGTGCGGTCGGTGCGGCCAACGGCGCCAATCCGCTCTCTTTCGTGGTGCCTTGTCACCGCGCCATCGGCAAATCAGGCGACCTCACCGGTTATCATTGGGGCCTGACCCGCAAGCGCGCCATTCTGGGTTGGGAAGCCGGGCAGGTATCGTAATATCGATTTTTCTCGATATTGCGAAGAAAAACATGGTTCTATCGGCGCTATCAAGTATAAGCGCTATTTACGCTGTGGTTCCGCTTTTGCAACCGAGGGCAACCTCCGGTTCCTGTAGTTGTTATTTTTGAGGCGTTATTTTAGGTAACTCTAAATTAACCACGATAAAGTGATGATGCTCTCATATTAATCCGGACGATCCGGCTTGATAGGAGGTCTCGATGACATTGTTTCGCGCCGCCTGCGGCGCAGCTCTGCTGGTTGCCAGCGTCGACGAGGCCGCGTTGGCCACGACGCAGAATGTCATCTTCAACGGCACGATCGCGCCCACCTGCACGCTGGTCGTTGCCACCAACGGTACGATGACGGCCAGTCCCGATCTCCAGTCCCTGAGCTCCCACAACAGCGGCGGCTCGGCTGGAACCGTGACGCTGACGACGACCGGAGGTGTGTCGCTGAGCGTCGACCCGGTCACCACCATGACGGTGCCATCCGCCGACAGCACGTCGACGACCTGGACACCCACCTACTCCGCCGCCGGCGCGCATTCCATCGTCGAGACCGGCTCGACAACCAGCATCACCACCCCCGGCGCAGATCTCGTCTCGGTTCACCTTGCCGGAACCAAGGGCGGCAGCAATCGCTTCGCCAACGGCAATTATCAGGCAACGGTAACGCTGCGCTGCGAATGACGCGAGCGAAGGAGGGGTCGTGAAACATGCTCGAATCCTGGCGACGGCGTTGGCCGTCGGATTGGCGCCCGTTGCCGCCAAGGCTCAGTCGATGTCGCCGATGCGTGGCGAGATCAACAGCTTCACCGACGTCTTTGCGGTTCGCGTCTTCCCCGCCAATCCCTACGACCGCAACATCCGGGTCGAAATTCACGTCTACGATCAGGATTTCCAGCCGGTAGATGCCAGGGTCTCTCCAAATGTCTTCCAACTGGCCTCCCAGGCCTCCCGTTCTGTCCTTGTGGTTGTGCCTTTCGGCGGCGCTGCCGAGCGTAAAGTGCGTATCTGTACCGAAAGCATCCCCTTTCCCAATCAACAGACGCAGATAAGGGCACAGA
>NZ_RZPF01000591.1:0-4212 GCF_004022735.1 Mesorhizobium sp. M7A.F.Ca.AU.001.01.1.1 | reverse complement strand
CCCATGCGGCCCGCGCGCCGGGCTTCACTGCCGTTCATCTTCTCGATGGCGTTGGCCATGTACCGCAGATCGAGGCACCGGCGCTCACCGCCCGGCTCATCGCCGATACGGTGCGAAGTGCCGGCTGAGCCGGCAAGACCATCACGCCCGCGTCAAGGGCGCCACGACAGAATGTCAGAAGGAGTGCCGATATGATCTTCGACCATCGCACCTACACCGCCCGCCCCAACAAGCTGTCGCATTTCCTCAAACTCTACGAGGACGTCGGCCTGCCGATGCAGCGGCATTATCTGGGCGAGCCCTTCGGCTTCTTCCAGACGCATATCGGCGACCTCTCGCGCACCGTGCATCTGTGGAGATATGAAAGCCTTGCCGACCGGGAGGAGCGGCGCGACCGCATGGAGGCAGACCCGGAATGGCAGGCCTACCGGCGCAAGGTGATCGAGACCGACTATCTGCTCGACATGCGCAACCAGATCCTCAAACCCGTCTCGTTCTTCAATCCGGGAAAATAAGATGGACCTGACTTTCTCGACCGAGGGGCGCAGCTGGCCGCTGCGCCTGACTGGCGATGCCGAGCGCACGCGCCGCGCGCTGCTTTCGGCCTTGCCGATGCGTCTGCAGCTGCACACGCCGAAGATCGCCGGCAGCCATATCTATTGGCATGCTCCCTTCGTCGAGGATATCGAGGGTGCTACGCATGTGCTTTCCGCGACCGCCGGCGCATTCATCTACTGGCCGGTGCGGCAGTTCCTCGAAATCACCTTCGCGCCGCTTCAGGCGGAGAATGCCGAGATCACCGTTCTCGGCCATCTCGACGCGCCGGTGGAAGGCATTGCCGAACTTGCCGCGACACTGAAACAGGACCAGGGCCGCCGCATCCTGGAAGGCACGCTTGTCCGGTCGGATGGCGGCGTGTCCGAGCCTTCGCCGCCATCGTCGCTGCCACAGGATATCATTGCCGCTCGCAAGGCGCTGTGGGTGTTCTGTCCCGCCGACATCAGCCGGGTCACCGCGTCACGCGCCATCATGCACCCGGCAGGGCCTGTCTTCACCGCGGAATCAGAAGCGCGGGTGCTGCACGAATTCCTCTGGTGGATCCGCGCCGAGCGCGGCCGGAAGGACGAATTGGTGCTGCGCCAGGCGGCAGCAATCGCGCTCGACAAGACCGCGACCCGGCTACGCGATTTCTGCCACATGGAGGAAACGCCTGCCCTGCTTTTCCGGCTCAAGGCGGCGATGGACGGCAACTATCCGCTCGGTGCGCTGATGGACGAGGCGATCCTGGCTACCGGGCGGGTTGGCGCTTGGATCGATCTTCTCATCCCGTGGAACGACCTCAACGAGGCCTTCCGCGCTGCGCTTGACGGCAGGAGGGCCGGATGATGGAAAAACTGACCATCGGCATTGTCGGTTTCGGCGTCATCGGGCAGCGCTGGACGGCTTGCTTTGCCCATGCCGGCCACGCGGTGCGCGTGTTCGACCCGACAGAGCGGCGCGAAGCGGCTTTCAACGAGGTGCTGCCTGCACTCATGGCCGACCTAGACGCGTTGAAGGGATCCTCGCCCTCGCCCGGCGAGATCCATCTTTTTCCGACGCTCGCCGAGACGCTCCAAGGCGTCGATTTCGTGCAGGAGAACGGTCCGGAAGACCTGGCCCTCAAGCGCCGGCTGCTCGCCGAGATCGAAGATCATGTCGGTGACGAGATCGTCATCGCCTCCTCCTCCTCGGCCCTGCTGGTGTCCGACATGCAGGGCGAGTGCCGCCTGCCCGGCCGCGTCGTGCTCGGCCATCCCTTCAATCCAGCGCATCTGATGCCGCTGGTCGAGATCGTCGGCGGCAAGACATCGGATCCACAAGCGATCGCCCGCGCACGCGCCATCTATGAAGCCATCGGCAAGAAGCCGGTAACGCTCAACCGGGAGGTGACCGGCCATATCGCCTTGCGCCTGATGGGCGCCATGTGGCGCGAGGCGATCGCTCTGGTGCGAGACGGCGTCGCCTCGGTCGAGGACGTGGATCGTGCCTTCATGTATGGGCCGGGCGCGAAATGGACCCTGCAAGGTTCGTTCATCTCCAACAGCCTCAACGCCGATGGCATCGAGGACTTCCTGCGCAAATATGGCCCGACCTATCAGGCGATCTGGGACACGCTGCTCGACGCAAAGCTTGACAGCGAGACCATCCGCTCGATCACAGCTTCGACAAATGCGGCGGTAGGCGGGCGCAGCCACGAGGATCTGAAGGCCGCGCGCGAGCCTGGCCTGGTCGGCATTTTGAAAACAGTGGCCGCACACGGTGCACTCTAATCGTCACGGAGAATGGCCATGACCTATCGCACCGCCCTCGTCACCGGCGCCTCGAAAGGCATCGGCGCAGCGATCGTCGAGAGCCTGATCGCGGAAGGATTGACCGTCCATGCGCTGGCGCGCAGCCGTGGCGCGCTACAGGTCCTGCAGGAGAGGCTCGGGCCACGCGTGAAACCGCTTGTCGCCGATGTGCGCGACAACGAGGCGATCGCTTCTGCGCTCGGTGCGGCGGAAATCGATGTCCTGGTCAACAATGCCGGCGGTTTGGCGACCGTGCGCCCCCTGCACGAACAGAGCGCGGAGGAAACAGCCGAGGTGGTGGCGCTGAACCTCACCGCACCCTTGCAGCTCATCCGCATGTTGCTGCCGGGCATGATCGCGCGCAAGCGTGGCCACATCTTCAACCTGACCAGCACGGCAGCCAGCGGCGTTTTTCCCGGCACGACGACCTACGGTGCGGCCAAGGCCGGCCTTTCCCAGGCCGGTCGCATCCTGCGCTATGATCTCGCGGGCACCGGCGTGCGGCTGACCGAGATCGCCCCGGGCCGTGTGGAAACGGATTTCTATCTGAAGGCCTTCGACGGCGACCGCGAGGGCTTGCGCAAGCGCATGTACTCGCAACAGCGGCCGCTCGGCCCGGCCGACATTGCCGCCGTGCTTGCTACCGCGCTGCGGATGCCGGATCATGTCGACATCAGCGAACTGACCGTCGCGCCGAGCGAACAGGCGCCCGGCGGCCATACCTATCCGCCCGCGCCGCAACGATGAGCATGCGTGGCGTCAGCGACGCCGCGCCTCAGTCCGGCTCGGTCAATTTGTCGAGCACGGCCGTGCAGGCCTCCTCCCAGGCCGCAGGCACTCCGCGCGCCGAAAGCACCTGCAGACCCCGCTCGGTGATGCCGCCCGGTGTCACCAGCTCCTCGAGCATCTGATGCATCGGCTGGTCTTTCTCCTCAATCAGCCGCCCGGCGGCCACGAACGTCATCGCCGTCAGCCGGCGGCCAATTGCCGGATCGAGACCTCGCGCGCTCGACCATTCAGTCGTCCTGCGGATCAGATCCTGCACCCAGCCATAGATGGCGGCATTGACCGTCGCCAACTCGAAGTCCGTTTCGCTGGCCAGAGCGATCGAGGGGCCAAGCCAGTCGAGGACCGCCCGCGCCTGCTCAAGGTCGGGGAAATAGATCGTCGGACTGGCACAGATTTCGGAAGCCGTGAACGGCATGGCGCGCACCGCGCGCGCAGGCGCGACAGCAAACCGCGATAGCGCTACGCCGGCGCAAACCGAAACCATTGTTTGGTCCGTGCGCCACGGCAGGCCAGCGACCGCATCCGGCGCATGCACGGGCCGCACCGCAACAATGACGACATCGGACTGTTCGACGAGATCGCGATTGTCGATTGCCAGCCGAAAACCGTGCCGGGCGGAGAGCGCCGCCGCCTTGCCCCGCGGCGACAGCACGATCGCCGCGGGATCAAGCCCGGAACGCAAGAACCCAGCCAGCATGGACGTCGCCAGATGCCCGACCCCAAGAATGCCTACAATCATTGTTGTCCCCCGGATTTGAACCTGCTGCTTGCCATTCACACGAAGTTGGGAAAGAAAGGCGGCTCTACAAAGTGTCGACACAGCCTGCATACAAATCAGATGAGAACCGACGTGACCGAACGAGCCGAGACCAGTGCCGATAGCGACCCGTCCCTTGCCGCTGAAGCGGAGACGCGCCGCGCTGCCGATAGCAGCGAACGCGCCTACAACACCATCCGCAAGCTCCTGGTCGAATTCAAGCTGAAGCCCGGAGAGCGCATCAACGAGGTCCAGCTTTCGCGCGGCCTTGGCCTTTCGCGCACACCGATCCGCGAGGCGCTGAACCGGCTCGCCTCCGAGGGTTTCGTTTCGCTC
>NZ_RZPF01000058.1:0-14477 GCF_004022735.1 Mesorhizobium sp. M7A.F.Ca.AU.001.01.1.1 | reverse complement strand
GAACAGCGAAACCCCGCCGAGCACCACGGCGGCGATCGGCGGATTGTTCCTGACCTTCTTCACCTATACGGGTGAGGCGGCCTATGCCAGCGGCAACTCCTACACGCTGTTTTCGATCGCCGCCGTGGTGCTCGGCGGGGTTTCGCTGTTCGGCGGCAAGGGCAGCGCCATCGGCGCCATCTTCGGCGCACTGGCTTTCCGCACGATCGGCGACCTGTTGTTCGTCTTCGATTTCGATCCGCTCTGGCAGCCGCTGTTCCAGGGCGTTATCCTGCTGGTCGCCGTCAGCCTCGGCGCCTTCGCCCTGTTTCGGGTCCGCAACCGGCTGGAGTGGTTCCTGTGAGCGAAACGACGCTTGGCGGCATTGCCGGCCGCATGCCAAGATTCATCCGCCGCGCCGATCCGGCGGTGCTGACGGCCTTTGCCTGCATCGTGCTTTTGCTGTTCTTCGGCAGCCTCTATTCCAGAAGCTTCCTGTCGCCTGAATATCTCCTGCAGCAGCTCAAGGTGGCTTCATTCCTCGGCGTTATCGCGACAGGCATGATGCTGGTCATCCTGCTCGGCCAGATCGACCTGTCGGTGCCGTGGGCGGTGGCGGCGGGCGCCATGATGGCCTGCGCCGCGGCGGCGTACGGCCCGGTCGGCGTGGCGTTGGCCATCCCGTTCGGCATCATCTGCGGCATGCTGATCGGCGTCGTCAACGGCATCGGCGTCGCCTATCTGCGCATCCCCTCGATGATCATCACATTGGCCACCAACGCTGTCGCGCAAGGGCTGATGGTGGTCTACACCGGCGGCTTCTCGCCGCAGGATTCGGCGACGGGCGCGATGCGCTACCTGGCGACCGGTTTCGCCATTCCGGGCGTGCCCAACGCCGTCATCATCTGGGCGCTGATCGGGGCCGCGATGGTGTTCGTGCTGACGCGGACCGGCTTCGGCCGCACCGTCTACGGCATCGGCAACCGCGAGCGCGCGGCCTATCTCTCCGGCATCGACACAAGGCGCGTGGTGATGATCGCCTTCGCCGTCTCCGGTGGGCTCTCGGCTTTCGGCGGCGTGCTTCTGGCCGGCTATGCCTCCAAGGCGGCGCAGTCGATGGGCGACGCTTATCTGCTGCCGTCGATCGCCGCGGTGGTGCTTGGCGGCACCTCGATCTTGGGTGGGCGCGGCTCCTATCTCGGCACTGTCGCCGGTGTCATCCTCATCACTTTGCTGCAATCCATCTTGTCGGTCATGCAGATGCCGGAGGCGGGGCGGCAGATCATCTACGGTGTCGTCATCGTCGCCATGCTGCTGCTCTACGGCCGCGCGCCGGCAAGCCGCTGACAGTGGACGAAGCGGCAGCACAGGCGCCGACGAGCGCCCCCGGCTCGGTGCCGGCCATCGTGGTTATGGGCGTCGCCGGCTGCGGCAAGTCGGCGGTGGGCGTTGGGCTTGCCGCCGCTCTGGGCGTTACCTTTATCGAGGGCGACAGGCTGCATCCTCCGGAAAACGTCGCACGCATGGCAAGCGGCGAGCCGCTTACCGATCAGCTGCGCGAAGGCTGGCTCAACGCGATCGGCGAGCGCATCGCCGCGTCGGTGGGGCAGGGCAACGGCGTGGTCGCCGCCTGCTCGGCGCTGAAGCGCAGCTACCGCGACCGGCTGAGCGGCTTCTGCCCGGAAATCGTCTTCCTCTATCTGGAGATCGACCCTGGTACGGCCAGGCAGCGCGTCGGCAGCCGCAAGGGCCACTTCATGCCGGCGAGCCTGGTCGACAGCCAGTTCGCCATCCTCGAGCCGCCGGCTGCGGATGAGCGCGCCTCGAAACTCAATGCCACACGCCCGGTCGGTGAGCTCGTCGCCGCCGCGGTCCGTCTGATACGCCGGTCATGAGCCTTCATCCATTCCGATGCCGATGCTGTCCGAGGCCTCGGTCAGCCGCTGCCGGCGGGACCACGTCAGCATCTGCTCGGGGTAGAGCTTCAGCGCTTCCAGCAGGCGGTCGCGCTTGAGCAGGATGTAGTGCGCCTGCACAGTCATGTTCTTGGCGCCATCCCTGGCCATGTCCGTTGCCGGGCTGACAGATGCCTCCGGCGTCAGCTCGGGGCTGAGCACGGCCCGGTATTCGATGAAGGGAACCACTTCGAAGGTCGACATGGCAAACAGGGCGGTCCTGCCCCTGGCGGCGAAATTCGCCGGTGCCGAGGCGAGATGCGTCCAGCCGCTTTCGCCCATGGCTGCCTCGGTGAAGCTCGTGCCGGCATGGACGGTGTTGGTCATCGTCACCACGCCATTCTGCTTCAGGATCTTCTGGATGCGGATGGTGACTTGATAGGTGTCGTCGCGGCCAAAGACGACCCGGCTTTTCAGGAACCGGTTTTCGACATCGATCAGCGGCGGATTGAGGAAACGCAAGCCGAACGCCGATTCGGAAATACCGTGGGTGTTGACGCTCACCTGATGCGCTTCGATACCGGCCTCGTACAGCGCGCGCTTGCCGATGATGGTCTGGGCGGTGAACTGATCGCACCAGAGGATGGCGCCGTGGCCGCGCTGCAAGGCCGACCGCAGCCCCGCCAACCCCTCCAGCCGGATCGTCGGCGACCAGCGGCCGGCCACCAGATGTGCGGCGAGCTGCAAGCGGCGGCGGTGGCGCGCTGCCAGCAATCCCTCGAACAGCTTGCGTGCATCGATACCATCGCCCAGCACCGCGAGCGTGGCGGCAGCGTAGGCCGGGAATTCCTTGCGCATATGGCGCTTGAGGCGAAACCTCGATACGCGGCCGCAGATCGGCGCCCACCACCGCACCGGCAGTGCCGCCGCCACCACGAGATAGAAGATAGACAGCAGGCCTTCGCGAAGATCCTTGTTGGAAAAGCGGCGAAGCCGGCCAGGGCGAACCAGCTTGCGGCTGAAGAAGCGTACATCCTCCGCCCGTTCCGGGACGAAGACGTCTGCGATGATTTCAGTGCGGAAACTGGCTGCCGACGGCAGCTTGCGGGCGGCCTTGCGGGATTTTTCTAACCACCACAGCCTCATCGGTCCAGCCCGTTCTTCGAACCCCGCTTTACTGCGTCGGCTTGGGCCGTGCAAGGTCATGTCCGCGCTCAAGACTTCTGCAAATTTCGCTTGCCCTAGACTTGAGACAAGCGCGCCGCTTACGAAGTGTTGATTTCGAGGGCCGGACGAAGATAGTCGTATCGCTATTCCATATATGGCGTCAGCACATCTTCGATCCATTTCATGAACGCGCGGACCCGGCGCGATAGATTGCTCCGATGTGCGACGACGAGGGACACGGCGAGCGGCCGGCGACGAAAATCGGGTAGGATCTCGACAAGCGCTCCACTCCCCAAGTATCGGCCAATGCCCAAGAGTGGCGCCTGGATCAGGCCGAGGCCGGCGAGGGCCGCTGCTTCGTAGGTCTGTGCGCTGTTGACGTGTAGCGCACCTGGCAACTGAAGCGTCGCGTAGCTGTCGCCGTCCGGATATTCCCATCCATAGGGTCGCGCGCCCAGCAGCGTCGAAAAATGAATTGCCCTATGTTCCTGACGCTGGAGATCTTCCAGCGATCGAGGCACGCCATGGCGCGCCAGATAGGCGGGACTGGCTGCGTTGGCCATGCGCAACAGGCCCAACGGGCGGGCAATCAGGGTCTCGTCGCGAATGGGTCCAAGCCGCAATACACAATCGAACCCCTCTTGAACCAGATCGACTTGCCGATCCGTACTCGACACCTCCAGCTCCAACTCGGGGTGAGCCGCCATGAAATCCGGCAAAGCCGGTACGATCGTTGTGCGCGCCACTTCGGTCGGAAGGTCGACCCGCAAACGGCCGCGAAGTGCCACGCGGTCGCCTGCGAACATCGAGTGCAGATCATCGACTTCAGCAAGCAGATCGCGGGCGCGGGCATGAAATGCGCGTCCGTCCTCCGTCAACCGCACGCTGCGCGTCGTCCGGTGCAGAAGCCTGACACCCACATCTTCTTCCAGCTTGCGGACCGCCGTTGAGGCTCTCCCCTTTTGGATGCCCAGGCTATCGGCCGCGCGGGTGAAGCTCCCCATTTCCGCGACCGTTGTGAAAATGAGGATGGGTTCGAGATTCTGCATTTTCGTGCCTCGGATTGTTTCCCAAAAAGAGAACAGTTGGTTCATTTTCTCGGCATTTATCACATTTGAGAGGCACAGTAAGCTTCGAATATGGGATCTCCCCATCGGAGAATGACAAGTGTCCGAAACTGTGAACCTGCATCAGACACCGGAAATTATGACCTTGCATCGCGCCCTGTGGGCCGGCCGGATCATGAGCGCGTTTGTCGTCATCGCCCTGACGGCAGATGGCACTGTTCAGCTTTTCGCGCCGGCACAGATCGCCAGCATGTTGCAGGAAACCGGGTTTGCGATGGACCTGACCCGTGTCGTGGGTCCGATCATCCTCGCCTGCGCCATCCTCTACGCCATCCCGGTCACCGCCGTCCTCGGCGCGATCCTGGTGACGGGCTTTTTGGGAGGTGCCATCTGCGCCCATCTCCGCATCGGTGAGTTGGGGTCGCCGCCGGAAATCATCTCCCTGTTTCTGGGCGCGATGACCTGGGGCGGCCTCTATCTCCGCGATCCCCGTATCCGGGCCATTCTGCCGCTCATCCATTGAACCAACAGGGGCAGCTCTGTCCCCCGACATCAGGAGAAAACACATGTTCCTAGTAATGGGAATCACGGGAAAAGTTGGCGGCGCAACGGCAGAGCATCTGCTGGCGCACGGCAAGGAGGTACGCGCACTCGTCCGCAACCGCGACAAGGCGGCCAATTGGGCGAACCAGGGCGTGGAACTGGTAGACGGCGACTGGAATGATTCGGCAGCCATCGAGCGAGCCCTCAAAGGCGTCGAAGGCGCGTTCGTCATGTTGCCCCCTGTCTGGGCGCCGTCGCCCGATTACAAAGAAGCGAGGAGCGTGATTGCTAGCTATGTCGAGGCTCTGACCAAGGCAGCGCCGCCGCGAGTGGTCGCGCTTTCGTCGATGGGTGCGAACAGAACAAGCGGGCACGGGGTGATCGCGGCCTTGTCGCTTCTGGAGCAAGGGTTTCGCGGCCTGACATCACCAACCGCATTTGTGCGCGCGGGGGGATTCTTCGAAAATTTCCTCTACGGCTTGCAGGTCGCGCAGGGCGGAATGCTACCGGTCTACTACAATCCGACAAACCGGAAATCGACCATGGTTGCGACGAACGACATCGGCGCAGAGGTCGCAACCCTTTTGACCGGGTCGACGTGGTCAGGGCAGCGCATCGTCGAGATCGGTTCGATGGTCACCGCGGATGAAGTCGCCGAGCAGTTGGGTGAAGTCCTGAATCTCGCCGTGAAAGCCTTTGCAATTCCGCGTGCGGGGTGGGCGGAAGCGTTCGAGCAATTCGGCATCCCGAAGGGTCACTCCGGACCCGCCGAAGAAATGTTCGAGGCCGTGAATGCGGGATGGATGGACCTCGGTGTGGCGGGTACGGAGCACGTAGCGGGTACGACGTCCGCACGCGCTGTATTCGAGGCTGCGTCTAACGTGAACGGATAGGCCAAAACTGCATGAGGTTCTCCGTGATTTCGAGCTTCGCAACCCGAGATTTGGAGAACCTCTCCTTCAATGCAGGAATCTCTATCTGAACGCGATCAGCTTGAAGTCGGTGGTTTAGATCTGCGACGTCAGCTCGACCGGAAAATCGTCATTGTCGGCATCGCGCATGGCGGCGAGGCTGCGATTATCCAGCACTTCGGCGATTGCCTGCCGCACCTCCAGCATCATGTGGCGGACCTGGCAGGTCGCCTCGTCGCAATCCTCGCAGCGTTGATACTGCGTGCGGCTGGCGCAAGGGATTGGCGCCAGCGGCCCGTCAAGCACGCGCACGACATGGCCGATCTTGATTTCGGAGGCCGGCCGGGCAAGGCGGTAGCCGCCTTCCTTGCCTTTGCGGCTCTGGACGAAGCCGGCATTGCGCAATTCGCCCAGGATGGCATCGAGGAATTTCTTCGGGATGTTGTTGGCCACAGCGATGTCATTGACGAAGGCCAATTGGCCGGCCGGCAGGCCAGACAGATGCACGAGGGCCTTGAGGCCGTATTTGCCTTTTTTTGTCAGCATGCCCAGATCAACCCATAAAAGCCCCAACCACTCGCATCTGGCGACTGTTTGTGTGCAAATAATGACGTCTTCGCCGCGCGATGATGTTTCGCGAAACAGCCACCAAATTGCACGTTAGGCATAAACGCGTTGATTCTTTGTAACGTTTTGCACTGAGAACGCGGATATTCCGCTGATAACCAGGTTATCGGCGTTCAAAAACGAAAAAAGCCGGCAGCGCGCCGGCTTTTTCGTCTGCTGTGCAGGTATCGCTGCCTCAGCGGCTGCCGTAGGTCTGGTCGAGCAGGCCGCCGGCGGCGAAATGCTCTTTCTGCACCTTGTCCCAGCCGCCGAAAACGTCTTCCACCGTCAGCAGCCGGACATCGGGGAAATCAGCCTTGTATTTCGCCGCCACAGCGGCGTCGCGGGCTCTGAGGCCGTTGCGGGCGGCGATGTCCTGGCCCTCCGGTGTGTAGAGGAAGTCGAGATAGGTCTTGGCCAGATCGCGCGTGCCGTGATCGTCGGCAACCTTGTCGACGATGGCGACCGGGAATTCGGCCAGCAGGCTGACCGAAGGCGTAACCTGCTCGAACTTGTCGTCGCCATACTCCTTGCGGATGCCGCGCGTCTCCGACTCGAAGGTGATCAGCACATCACCGATCTCGCGCTGCACGAAGGTGGTGGTCGCGGCGCGGCCGCCGGTGTCGAAGATCGGCACGTTGTTGAACAGCTTGGTGATGAACTCTTTCACCTTGGCGTCATCGCCCTTGAAGGCTTCCTTGGCGTAGGCGGTGGCCGCCAGATAGGTGTAGCGCGCATTGCCGGATGTTTTCGGGTTTGGGAAGATCACCTGCACGTCGTCGCGCACGAGATCGTTCCAGTCCTTGATGTGCTTGGGGTTGCCCGCGCGGACAAGGAACGAAGGCAGAGAATAGAAGGGCGAGGCATTGTCAGGGAAATCCTTCTGCCAGTCGGCCGAGACGAGGCCCTTCTTGACCAGGAAGTCGATGTCGATGACCTGGTTGAAGGTAACAACGTCGGCGCCAAGACCCTCGGCGATGGCGCGTGCCTGCGCCGAAGTGCCGGCATGCGACTGGTCGACGGTGACGCCCGGATGCTGGGCGATGAAAGCCTTGTTGACCTGCACGAACAGTTCGCGGCCGACATCATAGGATGCGTTGAGCAGTTTGTCGGCCGACCAGGCTTGGGAGGATGCAAGGAACAGGCCGGCGACGGTGGCAAGCCCGAGGAAAAATCGTTTCATGAAAACAGGCTCCGATGCAATGCGTTGATGGTCGGACCATAGCCGTGACGTATCATGCGCGACGAGGCATGCGCTCTCGGTTCGCGGCCTCGTCGTGGGAAAATATATCGCCTAAGTTGGCACCTGTTGGAATTCTGTTCCAGGAGATGGCTACCTTCGTCGGAGTTTTTCTGCGCCTTGTTTGCGGTGCTGCATGGCATATACAAAAGGCATATACAAAGAGCTGCCGCCATGCCCCAGAACCGTCATTCAACGCCGCCCAAGGAGGCGAAGCTGTTTCGCAACAACCGCAGCCCAACACGGGAGAGTTCACCCGGATCAGGAATCTGAAGGTCGAAAACCGGTTGGCGTAGCGCTTGAGCCGAGAATCAAGCCGCCGGAAAAAGCTTCCAGCGGCCGGGGCGGAACGCCACCCGGCTTTTTTGCGCCGCGGGATGATCGACCGGCAACTCGATTTCGACCCGCTGACGCTCACCACCGATTTCAAGCTCGACCCGGCGCGTGCCGGCGACGCGCCGGCTGGCGGCGACCGTGCCGGCGATGCAGCCGCTGCAGCCGTCCAGCAATTCGACATCGTGCGGGCGGAAGTAGAGCGTCGCATCGCCCGAGGGCTCGTTGGGCGCGGCAAGCCCGATCGGACGGTCGGCGAGCCAGATCTCGCCATTCTCGACTTTGACGGGAAGCGAGCTCGATTCACCGATGAAGCCGTAGACGAAGGGCGAGTTCGGCGTGTCGTAGATGTCGTCGGCGGTGCCGACCTGCTCGATGCGACCCTGGCTCATCACCACGACGCGGTCGGCAAGCTCCAGCGCCTCTTCCTGGTCGTGGGTGACGAAGACGGTGGTGTGGCCGGTGGCGTCATGGATTTCGCGCAGCCAGCGGCGCAATTCCCGGCGCACCTGCGCGTCAAGCGCGCCGAACGGTTCGTCGAGCAGCAGCACCTTGGGTTCGATGGCCATGGCGCGCGCCAGCGCCACGCGCTGCCGCTGGCCGCCGGAAAGCTGCGCCGGATAGCGCTTTTCCAGCCCCGACAGCTGGACAAGGTCTAGAAGCTCGGAGGCGCGGCGGCGGATCTCCTGCGCCGGCGGGCGCGACGGCCCGTGCCGGACCTTCAGGCCGAAGCCGATATTGTCGGCCACCGTCATGTGCCGGAACAGCGCATAGTGCTGGAAGACAAAGCCGACATTGCGATCCTGGATCGACTTGTGCGAGGCGTCCTCGTCGCCGAAGAAGATGTTTCCGCGCGTCGGCCGCTCCAGTCCGGCGATCAGCCTGAGCAGCGTCGTCTTGCCGGAGCCGGACGGCCCCAGCAACGCGATCAGTTCGCCCGACTTGATATCGAGCGACACGTCGTGGAGGGCCGGAAACCGGTCAAACTCCTTGCGCACGTTGGCAACGCGAACTTCCATGCAAATCCCTCTGTCAGTGTCCGCGCGTCGCGGCGATCTCGGCGCCGTAGCGCATCTCGAGAAGTGTTTTCAAGACCAGCGTGACGAGCGCCAGGCCCGCAAGCAATGAAGCGACGGCGAAGGCGCCGACGGCGTTGTACTCGTTATAGAGGATTTCGACATGCAGCGGCATGGTGTTGGTCAGGCCGCGTATATGGCCCGACACCACCGAGACTGCGCCGAACTCGCCCATGGCGCGCGCATTGCACAGGAGCACGCCGTAGAGCAGCCCCCATTTGACGTTGGGCAAGGTCACGTACCAGAAGGTCTGCCAACCATTGGCGCCAAGCGAAAGCGCTGCCTCCTCGTCGCCATTGCCTTGCTCCTGCATCAGCGGGATCAACTCGCGGGCGACGAAGGGGAAGGTGACGAAGATTGTGGCCAGCACGATGCCCGGCACGGCAAACAGGATGACGATGCCGTGCGCTTTCAGCCAGGTGCCGAGCAGCCCCTGGGCGCCGAATAGAAGCACATAGACGAGGCCCGATATGACCGGGGAGACCGAGAAGGGAAGGTCGATCAGCGTGGTCAGGAAGGCCTTGCCCTTGAACTCGAACTTGGCGATCGCCCAGGCGGCGGAGATGCCGAACACAATGTTGAGCGGTACCGAGATCGCGGCGACCAGCAGCGTCAGCCGGATCGCCGAGCGTGTGTCGGGATTGCCGAGCGCTTCGGTGTAGGCACCGATGCCCTTGGCGAAGGCTTCGTTGAAGACGATGATCAGCGGCAAGAGCAGGAAAATGCCGAGGAAGGCAAAGGCGACGGCCATCAGGGCCAGACGCGCCGGGCGGCTTTCCGTGACCGCCGCCGACTGGCTTTCATGGTGCGGTTCGTAAGATTTGATCTCCGGATCAGCCATAGCGCTTGCGGCTCCACGACTGTGCGAGATTGACGACCAAAAGCATGATGAATGACAGGGCGAGCATGATCGCCGCAATCGCGGTTGCCGCCGGGTAATTATATTCCTCCAGCCGGATGACGATCAGCAGCGGCGCGATCTCTGATTTGTAGGGCAAGTTGCCGGCGATGAAGATGACCGAGCCGTATTCGCCGACGCCGCGCGCGAAGGCGAGCGCGAAGCCGGTGACGATGGCCGGCGCCAGGCCCGGAAACAGGATGCGGGTGATGATCTGGAAACGATTGGCGCCAAGGGTGGCCGCGGCTTCCTCCACTTCCTTGTCGATCTCCTCCATGATCGGCTGCACGGTGCGCACGACGAAGGGCAGGCCGATGAAGATCAGCGCGATGACGATACCGAGCGGGGTATAGGCGACCTTGATGCCGAGCGGCATCAGCAATTTGCCGATCCAGCCGTTCGGCGCGTAGAGCGTGGTCAGCGCGATGCCGGCCACAGCCGTCGGCAAGGCGAAGGGCAGATCGACCATGGCATCGACGATGCGGCGGCCGGGGAAGCGGTAACGCACCAGCACCCATGCGACCAGCGTGCCGAAGACGACGTTGACAGCAGCCGCGACGAAGGCAGTGCCGAAGCTGATTCTCAGCGCATTGATGGTGCGGCGATCGGTGGCGATCGCCCAGAATTCAGGCCAGCCAAGGGCGGCCGAGCGCCAGAGCAGCCCGGATAGCGGGATGAGGATGATGAGGGTGAGGTAGGCAAGCGAGAAGCCGAGCGTCAATCCGAAACCCGGAATGACGCTCGGCTGCCTGAATCGCCACCCCGCCTGGGCGGGTGCTGTGGTCATGTCGTCCTGAATATCGACTGCTTACTGGGGCTTGTAGATCTGGTCGAATATACCACCATCGCCGAAATGATAAGGCTGTGCTTTTTTCCAGCCACCAAACTGTGGATCGTCGATGGTTACAAGTTTGATCGGCGGCAGCTTGGCGAGGTCCTCGGCCGGCACCAGATCGGGCTTGGCAGGACGATAATGGTTCTTGGCGATGATCGTCTGCGCTTCCTTGGAATAGAGCCAGCTCAGATAGGCTTCGGCGATCTTGCGCGTGCCCTTGGCATCGACATTGGCGTCGACCACCGCCACCGGCGGTTCTGCCAGGATGGAGGTCGGCGGGTAGACGATGTCGAAATTGTCGGCGCCGAACTCGTCGAGCGCCAGATAGGCCTCGTTTTCCCAGGCGATAAGCACATCGCCGAGACCCTTTTGCGCGAAGGTCACGGTCGAGCCGCGCGCGCCGGTGTCGAGCACCGGGGCATTGGCGTAGAGCTTGCCGACGAACTCCTTGGTCTTGGTCTCGTCGCCGCCGTCATTGGCGTTGGCGTAGGCCCATGCGGCGAGATAGTTCCAGCGCGCGCCGCCGGACGTCTTGGGATTGGGCGTGATCACCTGGACACCGTCCTTGACGAGGTCGCTCCAGTCGTGAATGCCCTTGGGATTGCCCTTGCGCACGAGGAAGATGATGGTCGAGGTGTAGGGCGCCGAATTGTTTTCGAATTTGGTGCGCCAGTCCGGATTGATCTTCTTCGACTTCGAGACGATGGCATTGATGTCGCCTTCGAGTGCCAGCGTCACCACATCGGCGTCGAGGCCGTCGATCACGGCGCGGGCCTGGGCGCCCGATCCGCCATGCGACTGCTGGACGGTGACCGTCTCTCCGGTCTCGGCCTTCCAATGGGCGACGAAAGCTTCGTCATAGGCCTTGTAGAGCTCGCGTGTCGGATCGTAGGAGACGTTGAGAATGGTGGTATCGGCAAACGCGAAACCGAGCGTGCCGAACTGGACAGATGTGGCGACCAGTGCGCCGAGCAGTTTCCTGAAATGAGGTTTGGTCATTTCTGCCTCCGTTGAACCTGCGCCAAATCTACCGAATTGGTAGAAATTAGGTGCATTCAATGTTGCCTTTTTTGCCCCTCTTGAGAAAATGTTCGGCGCCATTTCGTCCTTTGGAGAAATATTTTCCTCTTGCGGCCAAAGGAAGAATCCATGGCCCTGCCACTCAGCCTATCTAGCAATGGGTAGTGCCGAGGCAAGGTGTGGAATTTGATCCGGTGCCTCAATCGGCGGTGATGGGAAAGTCGAAACGCTGTTTGGCGAACGGTTCGCTTTTCAGCGTGAAGTGCCACCATTCCCTTGCATAGTTCTTGAAGCCGCCCGCGCGCATGGCTTCGACAAGCATCTTGCGATTTGCCGCCGCTTCACTGGCAGGGCCGCGGTATGCGGTTTCGCTCATTGAATCAAAGCAGTCGAAACCGGTACCGAAATCGAGCGTGTCGGCATCCCCGGTGCCGCAGGCCGGGTTCGGGCTGGACCTGCGGTCCATCTGGGCGACGGCGACGTCGACGGTCGAGCCACGTGAATGAGTCGACAACTCTCCGACATAGCCCTTGGCGATCAGGTCGCTGCGCCTGACCTCCGGATACCATTGCGGATCGGGCGGCCCGCCCTGTTTTGTCCATTCGCCCATGTCGGCGACGGCGCGGGCAGGGCGGTAGCAATCGAACACCACCAGGGTCAGGCGTTTGGCCGCGATCGCTTTCTGGACAGCGGAGAGTGCCTTCGCCGCATCCTCGGTGAGGATGCAGACCGGGGCGCCATAGCCGTTCACCTTGCGGTGCAGAAAATTATCCGATCCGGCGTAGCGGATGTCCTGGCGGATCGAGGGGTCGACATCGGCGAGCCGGACAAAGCCGGCGGGGAGTGGGTCAGCGAGAGCAGGGAGGGTGATTGCCGTGACAAGGATTGTTGCTGCCAGTGCTGAGGCTGCCGACAGGAAAGGATCGCGCGAGGCACCCCCCTCTGCCTTGCCAGGCATCTCCCCCGCAAGGGGGGAGATTGTCAGCTTTGGCGTCCTGCTCCACCATTGATAACTGGCGAAAGCGGCAAGGACATCCGATCGCCCTCCTTGCGGGGGAGATCGCCGGCAGGCCAGAGGGGGGTGCCTCGGAACAGGCATGGGTGAAGTATCCCGCTATCCGCTGAGCCTGTGGAAAGCCAATTCCACGAATCGCTTGCAGCCGTCTATTCGACAAACACCTTCACGCTCGCCGCGCGTCCCGCGGCGTCGATGACGGTCAGCGTCGAATAGCCGGCGCCGTCGGGCTGCCAGGTCGCGGTGCGGCGACGGTCGATGCCCACCAGCGGCTTGCCGTTGGCGAGCCAGCGGAACGGCGCACGGCCGCCTTGCAGCTTCAGCACCAGCGGCGAGGCGTCGACCGAATTGGTGCCGAGATCGACGCGGGCGCCGTCGGGCGGGAAGATGATGGTCGGTGCGGGTTCGGTCACTGTCGCCTGCACCAGGCCGTCCGCCCCGGCGCCGAAGCGGGCGAGCGTCACCGGCAGGCCCTCGCGCCTGGGGCTGAACAGTCCGGGCGGCTTGCCCGGCAAGGGGACGGTGGCCAGGCCCGAGCGGACAAAACCCTCGAACAGGATGGGAGCGGCCGAGACATAACCGGACAGTCCGGGCACCGCGCCGGCGTCGGGACGGCCGACCCAGACACCGAGCACATAGCGGCCGTCGAAGCCGACCGACCACGCGTCGCGGTAGCCGTAGGACGTGCCGGTCTTGTAGGCAATGCCGCGCTGCAGGGCACCCTCGGGCGGCTTGACGCCCGACAGTATGTCGATGATCTGCCAGTTGGCCTGACCGTCGAGGATGGTGGCGCTGGTGCGCTCGGCATTGGCCGGCTCGGTGCCGTCATGCAGCGTGTGCGTCTTGCCGCCATTGGCGAGCCCTGTGTAGAGCTGGGCGAGGTCGCGCAGCGTGACGCCTACGCCGCCAAGGCCGATGGCCAGGCCCGGCGCCTCGTTGACCGGCAGTATGGGGCTGACGCCGGCCTGGCGGAAGCGCGCCATCAGCCGCGTTGGCCCGACCGCGTCGAGCACGCGGATCGCCGGCACGTTGAGCGACAGTTGCAGGGCTTGCCGGATGCTGACATCGCCCTGGTAGCCCATGTCGAAATTCTTCGGCCGGTAGCCGGAGAAATCGACAGGGCTGTCATCGATCAGCGTCTCCTGCGCCACCAGGCCCTGTTCGAAGGCAAGACCGTAGATGAACGGCTTCAGCGTCGAGCCGGGCGAGCGGACGATCTTTGTCATGTCGATCCAGCCGGAGCGGCTGGCGTCGAAGAAATTGGCCGAGCCGACTTCGCCAAGGATGTCGCCGGTGCGGGAGTCGGCCAGCACCATGGCGACCGACAGGCGAGGGCCGAGCTTGGTGGCCGCGTCCCTCGCCACCTGTTCCAGCCCCTCCTGGACGCTCTTGCGGATCGTCAGTTGCAAGGGCTGGCCGGGGACGGCCTTGGGCAACATCGCATAGGCGGCGTGCGCGGCGAGCGCCGGCAGCGTGCGGCGCAGGTCCGAGACATCGTCGAGGGCGGCCCGTGCGGCCTCGCGCTCGCCGAGCAGGCGGGAGGAGACCATTCGGGTCAGCACCCGGTCGCGGGCGGCGTGGGCGATCTTCAAATTGCGGTCGGGCCGACGCTTTTCCGGCAGCTGCGGCAGAGCGACGAGCAGGGCGGATTCGGAAACGGTGAGCCGTTTCGGCTCCTTGCCGAAATAGGCCAGCGAGGCGGCGCGCACGCCTTCCAGATTGCCGCCATAAGGCGCCAGCGTGAGGTAGCGTTCGAGGATTTCGCGTTTCGACAGCCGCCGTTCGATCTGGATGGCGCGCAGCATCTGCTTGATCTTGGAGCCGAGGCTGCGGCTTTCGCGCGGCTCGATCAGCCGGGCAAGCTGCATCGAAAGCGTCGAGCCGCCGGAAAC
>NZ_RZPF01000590.1:0-4226 GCF_004022735.1 Mesorhizobium sp. M7A.F.Ca.AU.001.01.1.1 | reverse complement strand
GTGCGCGAGCACGATGAAGGCCGACAGGAAGATCGGCCGCAGCAGCGGGATGACGATGCGGCGATAGAGCTGGAAGTTGGTGGCGCCGTCGATCTGCGCCGCCTTCATGATCTCGCCGTCGATGCCGCGCAGGCCGGCCAGGAACATCGCCATGATGAAGCCGGAGGCCTGCCAGACGCCGGCAATGACCACCGTGTAGATGACGAAATCC
Source organism: Mesorhizobium sp. M7A.F.Ca.AU.001.01.1.1 (assembly GCF_004022735.1). Taxonomy (NCBI): domain Bacteria; kingdom Pseudomonadati; phylum Pseudomonadota; class Alphaproteobacteria; order Hyphomicrobiales; family Phyllobacteriaceae; genus Mesorhizobium; species Mesorhizobium sp. M7A.F.Ca.AU.001.01.1.1. The sequence continues at coordinate 4,015 of NZ_RZPF01000590.1, read as the reverse complement.
TTATTCTTGATCCAGTCGAAATGGAAGCTCGTCCAACCCCATTGATGCAAGGTCTGCTCGAGACCGAGGCCGGGATCGAGGAACCATTTCCAGGCGACGCCGGTGACGATGAAGGACAGCGCCATCGGATAGAGATAGATCGGCCTCAACACGCCTTCGCCGCGGATCTTCTGGTCGAGCAGGATGGCCAGGAACAGGCCGAGCGCCAGGCAGATTGCGATGTAGAGGAAACCGAAAATACCCATATTGGTGATCGACGTGTACCAGCTCGACGGCGGGTCTGTGTCGAAGGTCCAGCCCCACAGCCGCTGATAGGCGCGCGAGCCGGTTAGGACATAGGACGGGAAGGTCTTGGAATTGGTGAAGGACAGATAGATCGTCCACAGGATGAAGCCGTAGACGAAGACGATGGTGATGGCGAAGCTCGGCGCCAGCACGATCTTCGGCAATGCGTCCTGCAGGCGCGAGCGCACCGAGGCGCGTGGCCGCGCATGCTCCGGCGTCAGCTTGATCTGGCTTGTCGCTACCGTGCTCATGGGGCTCCTCCCGTCGACTCGCGGCCAACCAGCTTCGCGGATCTATGTTCGCGGATCTGGGCCTTCCCCGCCGGAGCGGGGAAGGCGTTTTTGGCGCGTGGCGCTTACTTGGCGTCGTCGATCGCCTTGACCAGCTCGGTCACGGCTTCGTCCGAGGTCTTGATCTGACCATGGACGAACTTCGAAACGACGTCCTTGTAGGCATTGGCGACTGCCGGAGGCGCGCCATAACCCTGGGCCAGCGAGCCGAACAGCGTGCCGCCTTCATTGGCTGCCTTCAGGTCGGCGATGCCCTTCTTGCCGCAAGCGTCGAAGTCGGTGTCCGGAACGTCGGTACGGGCCGGAACCGAACCCTTGACGACGTTGAAGGCCGACTGGAAGCTCTTCGACAGGGTGGCGGTGGCCAGTGCGACCTGGGCGGCCTTGCGGTCGTCGGGAACATTGAACATGCCGAACATGTCGGAGTTGTAGATCACCGAGCCGTCGGTGCCCGGGAAGCGATAGCACAGGAAGTCGGTGCCCGGGGTCTTGTTGGCGGCGTGGAACTCGCCCTTCGCCCAGTCGCCCATGACCTGCACCAGGGCATCGCCCTTGATGACCATGGCGGTGGCAAGGTTCCAGTCGCGGCCCGAGAAGTTGGGGTCGACATAGGTGACGAGCTTGGCCAGATTGTCGAACGACTTCTTCATCGTGTCGGACTTCAGGGACTCGTCATCGAGGTCGTTGAAGGCCTTCTTGTAGAACTCGGGTCCGCCGGTCGACAGCACGACGGAGTCGAACATGGTGGCTTCCTGCCAGTTCTGGCCGCCGAGAGCGAGCGGGATCACGCCTGCCGCCTTGGCCTTGTCGAGCAGGGCAACGAAGTCGTCGAAGGTCTTCGGCTCGGTGCCGCCGATCTTGTCCAGGACGGCCTTGTTGATCCACAGCCAGTTGACCGAGTGAACGTTGACCGGCGCCGCGACCCACTTGCCGTCATAGACCGAAAACTTCTGCAGGGCTGCCGGAACGGACTTGTCCCAGCCTTCCTTCTTCGCCGTTTCGGTCAGGTCGCCCATGACGCCGGCGGCTGCATAGTCGAGCACGGTGTAGCCGAGCATCTGCGAGGCGGTCGGATAATTGCCGGCCGCGACCATCGCCTTCAGCGCGGTCATGGCGGCATCGCCGCCGCCGCCGGCCACCGGCACGTCCTTCCAGGCATAGCCTTCCTTGGCCAGATCACCCTTGAGGACGTTGAGAGCAGCCGCTTCGCCGCCCGAGGTCCACCAATGCAGCATCTGGACTTCCTTGACGTCCTCGGCGTGGGCCGCGAAAGCCAGGCCCGACGCGAGAGCCGTTCCGATAAGCAGTTTGCGCAACATGTACTTCCTCCCTTGTTGCATTACACGACCGGCGGATGCCGCCGGGTTCTTCTCAACTCAGCCGACCCACCACCCGGTGCGCTGGCCGCGATGAAACTGGATTGTCTTTTCCTCGGTATAATCCTCGACGGCGCGTTTGCCGAGTTCGCGTCCGAGACCGGACTGCTTGTAGCCTCCGAAAGGCAGCTCGGGATAACCTTCCATGAACGTGTTCACCCAAACGGTTCCCGAACGCACGCCGCGCGCGACCGACATGCAAGTGTCGATGCTGGCGCTCCACACGCCTGCCGACAAACCATAGGGCGTGTTGTTGGCGATGTGCAACGCCTTTTCAATCGATTCAAAAGTCAGCACCGAGAGCACCGGGCCGAACACTTCCTCGCGCGCTATGGCCATGTCCTCGGTGACGCCGCGGATGATGGTGGGATCGAGGTATTGACCGATATTGGAGGCCAATTGCTTGCCTCCGCTGTAGATGCTGCTGCCCTCGGTCGCGGCTGCCGCAACGTAACCGGCAACCTTGGCCAAATGGTCGGACGAGATCATCGCGCCGACCTTGGTTTGGTCATCGAGCGGATCGCCGACCGTGACCCTGGCGGCAAGCGCCTTGACGGCGCTGAGAAAATCGTCGGCGATCGCCTCGTGCACGATCAGCCGGCTGCCGGCATTGCAGCACTCGCCGGCATTGAAGAAGCCGCCGAACACCGCCGCATCGGCGGCCGCTTCGAGGTCGGCGTCCTGGAAGACGATCTGGCCGTTCTTGCCGCCGAGCTCCATCGAGACTTTCTTCAGCGACTGCGCGGCGGATGCCATCGTCATCTTGCCGACGCGGGTGGAGCCGGTGAACGAGACCATTTCGACCAGCGGGTGGCTGACCATCGGCGCACCGACATCGGCGCCAAGTCCGGCCAGGATATTGACGACGCCGGCGGGCAGGCCGGCCTGCATCAGGATGTCGCCGAGCACGAAGGTCGAGGCCGAGGTCATTTCGCTCGGCTTGACCACCGCCGTGCAGCCGGCGGCGAGCGCGAAGGGCAGTTTCTGGCTGACGATCAGGAACGGGAAATTCCACGGGGTGATGATCGAGACGACGCCGATCGGTTCGCGCAGGACGACACCCAGCATGGCGTCGCCGAGATTGGCGTAGGTTTCACCATGCAGGGTGCGGGCAAGCGAGGCGGCATAGCGCCAGATGTCGACGGCGCCGCCGATCTCGCCGCGTGCCTGGGCGATCGGTTTGCCCGATTCCAGTGCGTCGAGCCGGGCGATGTCTTCCAGCCGGCCCTCGATCAGATCAGCTGCCTTGAGCAGGATCCCGGCACGTTCGGCCGCCTTCATGCGCGGCCATGGACCCGTTTCGAAAGCCCTGTGGGCGGCAAGCACAGCGGCTTCCACTTCGGCCTCACCGGCCTGCGCATAGTGCGAGACGGTGAAGCCGTGGCCGGGGCTGTTTCGAGCAATCGTGCGGCCGTCGCGGGCATCGACATGCTTGCCGTTGATCAGCAGCTTGTAGCCTTTCGGGGCTTCGGCCGCCTCGGCCGGCATGGCGATCTTCAGGGGTGCGTTCATATGTTTGCTCTAGGATCTCGAAAAGGCCGGCTTCTGCTTGGCCTTGAAGGCATCGACGCCGGCCTTCAGATCGCCGGTCAGGGCGATGAAGCCGCTGGCCAGCGCTTCGGTGGCGGCGGCACTTTCCTCGCCTTCGGCGACCGCGATCATCAGCTTGGCGGCTTCCGTCGCCAGCGGGCCGCGCTCGGCGATCTTTTCCGCCCACGCCTTTGCTTCTTCGTGTGCGTTGCCAGTTGCGACCACCCGGTCGACGATGCCCAGGGCGAGTGCCTCGGGGGCGAGAAGGATCTCGCCGCCCAGCGCCATGCGGCGCACCGTCTGCGCGCCGAAGCGGCGCACGGCGCGCTGCGTACCGGACCAGCCGGGCACGACGCCAATCGAGGTTTCCGGGAAGCCTAATTTCACTTGTGTTTCCGCCACGCGCAAGTCGCAAGCCGCAGCCAGTTCCAGGCCGCCGCCAAGCGCATGGCCGGACAGGACGGCGATTGTCGGCTGCCGCAGCCGCGCCAAGCGGTCGAAGACGCGGTGGCCGTAGCGCACCCACTGCACCTG
>NZ_RZPF01000589.1:0-4232 GCF_004022735.1 Mesorhizobium sp. M7A.F.Ca.AU.001.01.1.1 | reverse complement strand
AACCTGCAGAACATCCCGGTGCGCACCGCCGAGGGCCGCAAGATCAGGACCGCCTTCATCACCGACAAGAGCCATCGGCTGGTCTCGGCCGACTACAGCCAGATCGAATTGCGGGTGCTCGCCCATGTCGCCGAGATCCCGCAACTGCGGCAGGCTTTCGCCGACGGCGCCGACATCCACGCCATCACCGCGTCGGAGATGTTCAACGTGCCGGTCGAAGGCATGCCCTCGGAGGTTCGCCGCCGCGCCAAGGCGATCAATTTCGGCATCATCTACGGCATTTCGGCCTTCGGTCTCGCCAACCAGCTGTCGATCCCGCGCGAGGAAGCCGGCAACTACATCAAGAAATATTTCGAGCGCTTCCCCGGCATCCGCGATTACATCGAGGAGACCAAGGCCTATGCCCGCGAGCACGGCTTTGTCGAAACGATCTTCGGCCGCCGCATCCATTACCCCGACATAAGATCGTCCAACCCCTCGCTCCGCGCCTTCAACGAACGCGCCTCGATCAATGCCCGCCTGCAAGGCACCGCCGCCGACATCATCCGCCGTGCCATGATCCGCATGGAGGAGGCGCTGGAAAAAGCAGGCCTTTCGGCACGCATGCTGCTGCAGGTGCATGACGAACTGATCTTCGAGACCGTCGAGGCGGAAGTCGAGGCGACGATCCCGGTCGTGCGTCATGTCATGGAAAACGCGGCGATGCCGGCGGTCTCAATGTCGGTGCCGCTGCATGTCGACGCGCGAGCCGCCAACAACTGGGACGAGGCGCATTAGCACCAACGCAAGTTGTGTTGAGATTCAGATCAGGCCGAGCCGAAAATGGTGGATTCCGAGAACCGGAGCGGAGCGTACTTTTCGTACGTGAGCACCGGAAGCGGCAGGAAGCCGCCATTTGCAGGCCGGCATCATCTGAATCTCAACTCACCTCAAGCCGCCTCAGCCAAACACTTGGCACATGTCCCGCGAAACTCGATCACCGCCTTCTTGGCGGCGAAGCCGGTGGAGCGCACCCATTCGTCCAAGCTGTGGCCGACATCGTGGTCTGACATTTCGGTGACCTGCCCGCATGTGTCGCAAATGGCGAAGGCAGTCATCGAATGGCTGTGGTCATGCGGCTCGGCGCAGGCGACGAAGGAATTGATGCTTTCAAGCCGATGCACGAAACCTGACTTCACCAGCGTGTCGAGCGCGCGATAGACCTGGAGCGGTGCGCGAAAACCGCGCTCGCGCAATTGGTCGAGCAAGGTGTAGGCACTGAGCGGTCCGCTGGCGGTCTCGAGTTTCTCGAGCACGCACAGCTGGTTTTTCGTCAGCACATCCCTTGCCGCCATGATCCTGTTTCCAACTCGCCTTGCGTCGCTTGCGCCGCGCACAAACGATCCATGTCCCATCCAGATAGCGACGAACAGGCATTTTTGCTACTGTTTCCAGCATTCTGCCCGCAAGGCCGCCGAGAACATCGATCGGAGCGGGGCAACAGGCAGGTTGCCCGCCGTTTTTCGCTTTGCCGGCTTATCGAGCGGACCTATTTCCTCGGCGGGCCTTTGCGCTCGGCAGAAGCCGCCCACAGATTGATGTCGGATTCGCGCGCGTATGTGTCGATCTCGGCGAGTTCGGCATCGCTGAAGTCGAGCGCCTTGAGCGCGCCGACGCAGTCCTCGACCTGCTCCGGCCGGCTGGCGCCGATCAGTGCCGAGGTCACCCTCCCCTTGCGCAGCACCCAGGCCAGCGCCATCTGCGCCAGCGTCTGTCCGCGCCTGCCGGCGATGGCGTCGAGCGCCTTGATGTTGGCGATGGTCTTGTCGTTGATGAAGGCTGTCTTCAGCGACTTGCCCTGCGACGCACGGCTGCCGTCCGGAATGCCGCCGAGATACTTGTCCGTCAGCATGCCTTGCGCCAGCGGCGAGAACACGATGGAGCCGACGCCGAGCCCTTCGAGCGTGTCGAGCAAGCCGTCTTCCTCCACCCAGCGGTTCAGCATCGAATAGCTCGGCTGGTGGATGACGCAAGGCGTGCCAAGCTGCTTCAAGATATCGGCCGCCTCGCGCGTGCGCTGCGAATTGTAGGACGAGATGCCGGCATAGAGCGCCTTGCCCGAGCGCACGGCATGGTCGAGCGCACCCATCGTTTCTTCCAGCGGCGTGTCGGGATCGAAACGGTGCGAATAGAAGATATCGACATAGTCGAGCCCCATCCGCTTGAGGCTCTGGTCGAGGCTGGCCAGAATGTATTTGCGCCCACCCCATTCGCCGTAGGGCCCGGCCCACATCTGGTAACCGGCCTTGGTCGAGATGATCAGTTCGTCGCGGTAGGCAGCGAAGTCGGTGCGCAGGATCTCACCGAAGGCGGTTTCGGCAGAACCGGGCGGCGGACCGTAATTGTTGGCGAGGTCGAAATGCGTGATGCCGAGGTCGAAGGCCTTGCGCGCGATCGCCTGCTTGGTCTTGTGCGGCGTGTCGTTGCCGAAATTGTGCCACAGGCCCAGCGAGATCGCCGGCAGCTTCAGGCCGGAGCGGCCACAGCGGTTGTAGACCATTTTCTCGTAACGATTTTCGGCGGGCGTGTAGGGCATCGGAAAATCCTCGAATGGAAACGAGCCGGTCGGCTGCATTCGTCACAACGCGGCGAGTTGGCTCTGCCCCCCACCCTTACCCTCTCTCCGTCGAAACGGGGAGAGGGTTGAGGTGTGCTGCCCTATTTCTTCTTCGCCAAAAGCGCCTTGGCTTCCTTGACGCCAAGTGCGGCCGGCCGTTCGCAGGTGGTCTGCATGGCGACGAACTTGCCGGTTTCGCCGGAACGCAGCAGGCTGGTCATCACGTCGACGGCGTGCAGCGCCAGCTCCATCGAACAGCGGTGCGGCCGACCTTCCGCGATCGCCACCGCCATATCGGCAAGGCCTGACGTGCGGTAGTTGGCCATCATGCCTTGCGAATGCATCTCGTTGGGCACGCCGAACGGATGCGGCCAGTTCGGCAGCTTCTTGACCGGCTTGGCCGCGACGGTGAAGCGAACGTCACCACCGAAGAAGTTCGGGTCCGGCACAAACACCGTACCCGCCTCGCCATAAAGCTCCATCGGCGCGTGGCCGTGGGCCCAGACGTCCCAGCTGGTGTTGAGCGTGATAACGGCGCCGTTCTCGAACTCCAGCAGCCCGTGGATGGTTGTCGGCGTGTTGACCGGTATCTTTTCACCCGCGCGCGGCTTTGAACTGATCGTGCGCTCCTTGGCCGGCGTCGTCGCGAAGGCCGCGACCTGCTTCACCGGCCCGATCAGCTGGATCAGATTGGTGATGTAATATGGTCCGATGTCGAGCACCGGCCCCGCGCCTGGCTGGAAGAAGAAATCCGGATTGGGGTGCCAGTGCTCCATGCCGTGGCCCATGACATGGCACGTGCCACTCGTGACCTTGCCAAGCTTGCCGGTGTCGATCAGGTTGCGTACCAGCTGGTGCGCGCCGCCGAGGAAAGTGTCTGGCGCCGAGCCGATGCGCAGACCCTTTTTCTCCGCCCGCTTCTTAAGGTCGAGCCCTTCCTTGACCGACAGCACGAACGGCTTTTCCGAATAGACGTGCTTGCCGGCGTCGAGGATCTGCTTTGACACCTCATAGTGCACCGCCGGGATGGTCAGGTTGACGATGATGTCGATGTCGTCGGCCTTGAGCAGGTCTTCGACGGTGTCGGCGCGCAGCTTGAACTCCTTCGCCCGAGCCTTGGCCGCCTCCATGTTGATGTCGGCGCAGGCACGCATTTCAATGCCGCGGAACAGCGGCGCCAGCGAAAAATACGCCTTCGAGATGTTGCCGCAGCCGATCACGCCGATGCCAAGTTTCTTTGCCATGCTGGTTGCTCCTAATAGGTTTTGGCGGCTGCGATGGAGCGGCGGGCGAAACGCTCGATGTCGTTGGGGTTGTCCTGTTCCATGACGTAGTATTGGGCAGCACTCCTGGCACGCAACACCTTGATCAGGGCGGCCCAGTCGATGGTGCCATGGCCGACATCCGACCAGCCATCCTCATCCAGCCCCTCGCCGGGCTTGGCCATGTCCTTGACGTGGACGGCGCTGATGCGCTTGCCGTGTTTCTCGATCCACGGCAGCGGATCATCGCCGCCGCGCACCACCCAGGCAACGTCCATCTCCCAGCTGACATCGGGCGCGGATGACAGGATGTGGTCCTGCGGCACCGATCCGTCGGCAAGTTTCTTGAACTCGAAATCATGATTGTGCCAGGC
>NZ_RZPF01000588.1:0-4251 GCF_004022735.1 Mesorhizobium sp. M7A.F.Ca.AU.001.01.1.1 | reverse complement strand
GATCTGGTAGGCGCGGCCGCCGAGCTTGTCGGCCATCAGCGAGGCGACGTGGTTGACATCGGTGTAGTGCTTGCCCTGCACCAGCCCGGTGGCGGGAATGATTTCGACGTCGTAGCGGCGCCCCGGCTTGAGACCGGCGACCAGCGCGCTGACGCCCTTGCCGCCGGTGATCGAAATGGTGTCGCCGTCCTTGATGGTGTCGAGCAGCAGCCCAGCCGCCGCCTCGCCGACCCGCTGCAGGGCGGTGTGCGGATTTTCGGAGACCGACGGCACCACCATCGCCCGCTCGATGCCGCCCAGCGCCACCAGCCGCGCTTCCAGGTCGACCAGATGATCGATCGGCGACTTGATCTTGATCTCGACGAGACCGAGCTGGTGACCGCGCTTGATCAGCCGGTTGACGGTCGCGTGCGAGATGCCGAGTTCCCCGGCGATCTCGGCCTGGGTCTTGCCTTCGACATAATGCAGGACAAGCGCCTGGTGCATCTGACGAACAGCGGCGATGTCGTCGCGGGTGTTGGGAGGGGCCATGGTCTTGTTTCGCCGCCTTTGAGGTTCAGGACTTCTTGCGGTGCAGGAAGTGATCGATCGACACCGCTGCCAGCAGGATGCATCCCTTGATCATGTCCTGCCAATAGACCGAGACATCGAGCAGGATAAGCGAGCTCGTCACCACCGACAGCAGAGCCATGCCGAGGATCGCCCCGAAGATGGTGCCCGAGCCGCCATTCAGCGAGGCGCCGCCGATGACGGCCGCGGCGATGATGTTGAGCTCCATGCCGGCGCCGAAGGTCGGCGTCGCCGCGCCGAAGCGCGCCATGTAGATGACGCCGGCCACTCCGGCGAGGGTCGAGCACAGCACCGTGACCCAGAACTTCACCTGATTGGTCCTGATGCCGGAGAACTGCGCGGCCTTCTCGTTGGAGCCGGTGTAGAAAACCTTGCGGAAGGCCGTGGCGCGACGCAGCAGGAAGTCGAAGATCGCCACCACGACGATGAAGATCAGGATGACATAGGGGATGTTGTTGAAACTGCCCTGGCCGATGGCCTTGAAGGCCGGCGGCAAGGTGAACAGCGACAGCGGCGTGCCCTTGGTGACCACCAGGCACATGCCGCGCACGATGACCATGGCGGCCAGCGACGTGATGAAATGATTGAGCCCTATCACGGTCACGAAGAAGCCCATGGCCGCGCCGATCAGCGCGCTGACGCCGATGCCGATCAGGCTTGCCGTCCAGGGATCGAGCCCGGCGAGGAACAGCGCACCCGAGACCACCATCGAGAAACACACGACGGAGCCGACGGAAAGGTCGATGCCGCCAACGATGAGCAGGACGGTCATGCCGACGACGACGATGCCTTCGATGGAGAAGCTCATCAGCATGGCGCGGAAATTGCCCCATGTCAGGAAGTGCGGCGAGGCGAAGCTCATGGCGATGCACAGCGCCAGGATGATGACGATCAGCCCGGCCTCGCGCATCGAGGCGAGGTGAGCGAAGTTGATGCGCCGCCCGGCGGACTTGATCTCGGCGTGCACGAGCGCTTCTCCTGATTCCCTAGGCGACATTCTGGGCCTGCCTTTGAATTGAACTGTCCTGGACGCCCGAGGCGAGCATGATGATGGCTTCTTCACCGAGCTCGCTGGCGGCGAGTTCGCCGGCGATCCTGCCTTCGCGCACCACAAGAACGCGGTCGCACAAGCCAATCAGCTCCGGCAGTTCGGACGAGATGATGATGACGCCGACACCGCTGCCGGCTAGCTGGCGCAGCAGCCGGTGAATCTCGACCTTGGCGCCGACATCGATCCCGCGCGTCGGCTCGTCCATGATGATGACCTTGGGACTGACGGACAGCTGCTTGGCGATGGCAACCTTCTGCTGGTTGCCACCGCTCAGCGTCGACACAGTGGCCTCGATGCCGGCCATGCGCACGCCGAGCCTGCCGGTCAGCTCCCGCGCCTGACGATCCTCGGCCTTGCGGTCGAGCAGGCCGAGGCGCCCGGTGAGCCGGCCGAGGTCGAGCGCCGATATGTTCGCCGCGATCGGCAGATCGAGGAACACGCCGGAGCCTTTGCGATCCTCAGAGAGATAGACCAGCCCCGCCTTGACCGCATCGCCATAACTGCGCAGCCGCAGCTGCTTTCCGTCGAGCGCGACGGTTCCAGAGGTCATTGGCCTGAGGCCGCAGACCGTCTGTGCGATCTCGCTGCGGCCGGCGCCGATCAGGCCGCCTATGCCCAGAATTTCGCCAGCGCGAAGCTGCAGATCGACGTCGGCGAAGCGGCGCCCATCGGAAAGCCCCTCGACCGACAGGAGAAGGCGCCCAGGCTCTTGCGGCGCCAGCTTGTCGGGATAGAGCTGGGTGATTTCGCGGCCCACCATTTTGCGCACGACATCGTCGGGTGAAACGGCGGCTATCGCATCGGTCGCCACGTAGCGGCCGTCGCGGAAGACGGTGACGCGGTCGCAGAGCGAGAAGATCTCGGCCATGCGGTGGCTGATATAGACCACCGAAATGCCACGTTCCCTAAGCCCGCGCACGATCGAGAACAGGCGTTGCGCTTCGCTTTCGGTGAGTGCGGCGGTCGGCTCGTCGAGCATCAGCACCTTGCAGTCGAGCGTCAGCGCCTTGGCGATCTCGACGAGCTGCTGGTTGGAAATGGAGAGGTCGGCGACCCTGGTGTGCACCGGAATGGGCGCGAGCAGGTCCATGACCTTCTGGGCGTCAGCGTAGAGCTTCTGGAAATTCATCAGCGGTGCGCGCCGGCTGTTGATCGCGGCCATGTAGATGTTTTCGGCAACCGTGGCGTCCTGGCACAGCGCGATCTCCTGGTGGACAAGCGCGATGCCGAGACGTTGGGCGGCCGCGGGCGAGTGGATCGAAACACGCTCGCCATCGATCAGGATGTCGCCCTCGTCGGGCTGCAATACACCGGCGATCATGTTCATCAGCGTCGACTTGCCGGCGCCGTTCTCGCCGCACAGCGCATGGATTTCGCCGCGCCGCAGCTCGAACCGCACGTCGTTCAGTGCCTTGACCGGGCCGAACGCCTTGGACAGACCGCGGATTTCAAGAATGGGCGACTGGGTCACGCCATGCTCCTGCGATGCTTGCGGGGGAGGAAGGAGGCCGAAGCCTCCTTCCCGGTTGGTCCGGCCTTGTGGAGGCCGGGGCGGCGATCGAGACTATTCCTCGATGCCCTTGGTGCCGCGACGCTTGAGGTACTTGTCCCAGTAGAAGTCGTCCGCATTGTCCTTGGAGACGATGGAGAAGCCATTGTCGACGAAGGGCACGCTCATCGGGTTGAAACCCGAACGCTTGGCGTCGTTCATCGGATCGATCAGGCCGGGATGCTTGGCCATCCACAACAGCATGAAGCCCATATAGCCCTGCATGCCCTGGTTGGGATTGACCGAGCCGAAGATCTCGCCGGCCTTGATCATGTCGAGGATCTTGGCGTTGACGTCGGCGAGCATGACGCGGATCTTGCCGCCGCCTTCCTTGGCGGCCTGGGCAGCACCGATGGCCGAGTTGGCCTCCGGCATGAACACGGCGCCGAGGTCCGGATGCGCCTGGGCCAGGCTCAAAACCGCCTGATAGGCCTTGGTCGGATCCTGGTTCGAAGCGGCGCGGCCGACGAGCTTCATGTCGGGCCATTTGGCTTCCATGCGGGCAACGAAGGCGTTGACGCGCTTGTCGTGGTTGTCCTGGCCGGGATTCTCCAGCACCGCATATTCGCCATTGCCATCCATCGCCTTGGCAACGGCGTCGGCGGCATAGGTGCCTTCGGCATTGTTGTCGGAGGTGATGTAGGAGACGCGCTTGGAATTCGGCGAGTCGGCGGCGAAGGTCACCACCGCGGTGCCCTGCTCGATGGCGCGGTTGATCGGCTCGATGAACGGATCGGAGTTCATCGGGTGTACCAGTATGCCGGCCGGCTTCTGCGCCAGTGCCTGGTCGAAGGTGGCGATCTGCTTGTTGACGTCGTATTCCGGCGTACCCGTATAGGCGGTCTCGCAGCCGAACTGCCGGCCGGCCTGCTTGAACATTTCATAGACCGGGAACCAGTATTCGACGCCCGAGACCATCACGTTCATGACGTATTTTTCACCCGGCTCGCATTTGAACGGGTTAGGGGTTTCGGCGCGTACCTGCATCGACCCGAAGCAGGTCGATGCAGCCGCCGCGATTGCGAGCGTGCTCAGAAATTTGCGCAAGTTTCCTCCCTTGGCCGAAGCCATCCTCAATGAC
>NZ_RZPF01000587.1:0-4265 GCF_004022735.1 Mesorhizobium sp. M7A.F.Ca.AU.001.01.1.1 | reverse complement strand
GAATATGTGCTCGAGGAAGGCCCCAACAATGACTGGCTGCAGGACCAGGGCGTCTTCATCTGCGCCGTCGTCATGACCGTCGGCGCGGTCCTGTTCTTCTGGCGCGTATTCACCGCCGAGGAGCCGATCGTCGACCTGAAGGCCTTCACCAACATCAACTTCGCCTTCGGCTCGCTATTCTCGTTCGTCATCGGCATCGGTCTCTACGGCCTGACCTATCTCTACCCGGTGTTCCTCGGGCGCATCCGCGGCTACGATTCGATGATGATCGGCGAGGCTCTGTTCGTCAGCGGCCTGGCGATGTTCTTCACCGCGCCGATCTCGGGCATCCTGTCGAACAAGATGGACCCGCGCCTGATGATGATGATCGGCTTCTTCGGCTTCGCCACCGGCACCTGGTGGATGACGCATCTGACCGCCGACTGGGATTTCTATGAGCTGCTCATCCCGCAGATCCTGCGCGGCTGTTCGATGATGCTGTGCATGGTTCCGATCAACAACATCGCGCTCGGCACCTTGCCGCCCGAGCGGCTGAAGAACGCGTCCGGCCTGTTCAATCTCACCCGCAACCTTGGCGGTGCCGTCGGCCTTGCGCTGATCAATACCGTGCTGATCGACCGCAACGCCTTCCACTACGCAAGGCTCTCCGAGCATGTGCAATGGGGCAGTGAAGCCGCGCAGACCAAGCTGCAGAACATGACCCGCAATTTCGAGCAGACCCCCGGCCTCGATGCGACAAGCGCTGCGATCTCCAAGTTGTCTGGCATGGTCCAGCAGCAGGCGGCGTTGCTGTCCTTCATGGACGTGTTCTTCATGCTGACGGTGCTGTTTGCGACGCTTGGCCTGTTCACCATGCTGATCCGCAAGCCGGCCGCACCGGGTGGCGGCGGCGGTGGGGGGCACTGATAGGGAGCAATTCCAGGAAAAGTGTAAGGCGGTTTTCCCGGGAAAAGCGCGCAGCGCTTTCCCTTGGAGATTGCGACAAGACAAGGATACGTGGGCAGCGGTTTCGGGAAGCTCCTCCAGTCCACGCCCGAAAAGCTCTGACCGCGTAAAAAACTCCGGGCCGCAAGCCCGGAGTTTTTTGCATTCGGGTCTATGGACTCAGGCCGTGGCCGGTTTGAAGGTCAGCGCGACGCCGTTGATGCAGTGGCGCAGGCCGGTCGGCGCCGGACCGTCGTCGAAGACATGGCCGAGATGGCCGCCGCAGCGGCGGCAATGTGCCTCGGTACGCGTCATGCCGAGCGACCTGTCCACGGTCGTGCCGATCGCCTTGGGGATCTCTTGCCAGAAGCTCGGCCATCCGGTGCCGGAATCGAATTTCGTCTCCGACGAATAGACCGGCAGGTCGCAGCCGGCACAGGCGAAAATGCCCTTGCGGTGTTCGTTGAGCAGCGGGCTGGTGCCGGGGTACTCCGTGCCTTCCTTGCGCAGCACGTCGAAGGCGGCCGGCGACAGGATGGCTTTCCACTCGGCGTCGGTCTTGACGACCTCGAAGCTCTCGGCCGCTTGTGCTGCCTGCGGATCGCCCATGCGCAGCATCGTTGCCGCGGCCCCGATCACGCCGATGGCGGCGGCACCGCTCAAAAGAAAGTCGCGACGGTTCATGACCAGTTCCTCCTGATGTCCTTTTGCCAAACTACACCGCCGCGCGGAAATCAAAAGCCGGTGACGGTAGCCCCTCGAACGAACACTCCGCGCCCTCCCACATCCGAATGCAGGCGGGCGCGAAGTGCACGGGCCAATTGCGGATCACGGGAGCGGGATCGTGCAATCGACGGAGGGTCCTTGCCGTCAGTTCGCCGGCAGCAAGCCCCTTGTTACATCTTGGGCAAAAGAACCTTGTCGATGACGTGGATGACGCCATTGGACTGTTCGACATCGGCGATCGTCACATTGGCGACATTGCCGTTCTCGTCGGTGACCGTGACCTTGCCGCCGTCGGCCTTGAGCGACAATTCGCAGCCGCCGACCGTCTTGACCTTGTGGGTGCCGCCGTCAGCCTTGGCCATCGCGGCCACATCTGCTCCCATCGCCTTGGCGCCGATGACATGGCAGGTCAGGATCTTGGTGAGCTTGTCCTTGTTTTCTGGCTTGAGCAGCGTCTCGACCGTACCGGCCGGAAGGGCTGCGAAGGCTTCGTTGGTCGGCGCGAACACGGTGAACGGACCGGCGCCCTGCAGCGTCTCGACAAGGCCGGCGGCCTTCACGGCGGCGACCAGCGTGGTGTGATCCTTCGAGTTCACGGCGTTCTCGACGATGTTCTTGTTGGCATACATGGCGGCGCCGCCAACCATCGGGTTTTCGGCGTAGGCGGCGGTGGCAAGGGCCGAAACGGCGATCGTACCGGCGAGCAAAAGGGTGGCGTATCTACGCATGATGTCGAACTCCTCGGGTTTTTCTCTTCCCATTCTTGGGGACGCGAGGAGATACGGAACAAACTCGCCCGAGTTTCAGAAATATTGTGATTCTTGATTTTATCCACGGCGCAGAGGGATTTCCCGAGCCATCGGCCGCCTGCCGACATGCTGTCTATGGGCATGTTCAGCGAAGGATAGACTTATGATAGTCTGTTGTGATTTTTCAGGTGAAGAGCCGGTCAGATGCTCTTCAGGTCGCCAGCGGCAACCACCGGTCCGGTCGGCTGTCCGGTCGGCGAACCGCCCGACGGCTCGAGGCTGACGGCAAGCACCGCGCCCTGGGCAAGCTTCTGCTGGGCCGCCGGCGAGACGACGATATGTGCCGTAGCACCGGTCGGAATGACGCCCATCGAGACCGGCGGGTTCTTGCCCTCGATCATCCACAGCTCGAAGTCCTTGCCGGAAGCACGCTCACCGGAGACATGCGACAGGCCGACTTCGTGATGCGCGGCGTCGTAGACGGCAAGATATCTGACGTCGCTGCCTTCGGCGGCCAGCGAAGCGACGAGGCGCGCCTGCGGCTGCTCGACCGGCGGGTTGAAGACGGGCACGGCGATGTAAATCGCCAGTGCCGCAACCGCGGCTGCGGCAAGGGCGCGCCAGAAGGCCAGGCTGGACCAAAGGCCGCCGCGCACTTCGGCGGGCCTGCTCACCGCGGCAGCGGTAGCGAACAGGCGGCGGTCGACCGCGGTCTTCACCGAAACCGGCGGCTCGACTTCCCGAAAGGCGGCGGCAAGCGGTGAGAGCCTGACCTCCCAGTCCTCGACAAGACGGGCGAAAACCGTATCCGCATCGATGCGGCGAGAGACGATCTGGCGTTCGTCGGCATCGAGCACGCCGAGAACGTACTCGGCGGCGAGCAGGTCGTCGCCTCCACGTTCCGGTCCTGTGTCTTCTGCCAGCGTCATCTTTCCAGGCATTCTCTGAGTTTCAACAGGCTGCGGCGCAGCCATGTACGCATCGTGTTCAGCGGCACGCCATGGCGCTCCGCCAGTTCGGCATAGCTCTCGCCCTTGAGATAGGCGCCCCGGACGGCTGCTGCCCGGTCCTTCTCCAGCTCATCGAGACAATGGTGGATACGTTCGGATTCGTCGCCCGCCACCGCCATCGCTTCAGGCCCCGGCGCCGGATCGGCCACGTCGAGCGCGGCATCGATGTCGGCGGCGGGGTTGCGCCGCGCTCTGATGCGATCGATCGCATGATTGCGCGCGATTGCCACCAGCCAGGAGATCGGGCTTAGATCGGAAACAGCAAAACGGTCGGCCTTCGTCCATATCTTGACGAAGACTTCCTGCAGCGCTTCTTCCGCGTCTCCCCGGTCGTTCAATACACGAAGACAGACGCCAAAAAGTTTCGCGCTGGTCTGCCGGTAAAGCAGATCGAACGCGGCCCGATCCTTCATCGAAGTCCGAACGATCAGCTTGGTGATGTCCTGCGGCGTCATTGCAGGCAAATTAGGCGATTGCCATGTATTTGCAACGACGGAAATAACCTTGTGCACGCCTAAGCTTTTGTGTGTCGCCGGCCCGGATCCGTCGGTCGATTGCCAATGGAATTGCCACTGGCTAGCTTGCCTTCATTGATGGGGGAGCGCGCATGTCGGTCGAACGGATCCTTTGGGAAGAAGATGCCACCGGCCTCGCCAATCTGGTCCGCAAGGGCGAGGTTTCGGCCGTCGAACTGACCGACGCCGCGATTGCCCGCGCCGAGGCCACCCGTCCCGACATCAATGCCACGGCCGAACCGCTCTACGATGCCGCCCGCGCCCGCGCCAAGACCGTCGACCCCTCGCTGCCGCTGGCTGGTGTTCCCTTCGCCATCAAGGATCTCGGCATCGCCATCAAG
>NZ_RZPF01000586.1:0-4273 GCF_004022735.1 Mesorhizobium sp. M7A.F.Ca.AU.001.01.1.1 | reverse complement strand
GTCCTGTCGACCTCGACGGTCGGCAGCGACTCCGCGAGCGCGCCTTCCTCGAACGTCTTGCGCGCCGTATCGCTGGCTTGCTCGGCGGCCGCGCGGCCGTGCAGCAGGGCGGTGATCTCGGTGGCGAGGATCTTCTTGGCCTCATTGATCTCGGATCCGCCGAGCCGCTCGAGCCGCGCCACCTCGTCCAGCGGCAGCGTCGTGTAGAGCTTCAGGAAGCGGGCGACGTCGGCATCCTCGGTGTTGCGCCAGTACTGCCAGAATTCGTAGGGGCTCAGCATCTCCGCGTCGAGCCAGACCGCGCCCGACGCCGACTTGCCCATCTTGGCGCCCGACGAGGTGGTGAGCAGCGGCGTGGTCAGTGCATAGAGCTGCGCGTCCTCCGTGCGGCGGCCGAGATCGATGCCGTTGATGATGTTGCCCCACTGGTCGGAGCCGCCCATCTGCAGGCGGCAGCCGAGACGCTTGTAGAGCTCGACGAAATCATAGGCCTGCAGGATCATGTAGTTGAATTCGAGGAACGACAGCGACTGCTCGCGATCGAGCCGCAGCTTGACGGAATCGAAGGCCAGCATGCGGTTGACCGAAAAGTGACGACCGACATCGCGCAGGAAATTGACGTAGTTGATCTCCATCAGCCAATCGGCGTTGTTGACCATGATGGCGTCGTTGGGACCGCTGCCGAATTTGAGGTAGGGCATGAAGTTGCGGCGGATACCGGCAAGATTGTCTTCGATGTCCTGCGGGGTCAAAAGCTTGCGCGCCTCATCCTTGAACGACGGGTCGCCGATCATCGAGGTGCCGCCGCCCATCAGCGCGATCGGCCGGTGACCGGTCTGCTGCAGCCAGTGCAGCATCATGATCTGGATCAGCGAGCCGGCGTGCAGGCTCTTGGCGGTCGCGTCGAAGCCGATATAGGCTGTCACCGTCTCCTTGGCGAAGATATTGTCGAGACCGGCATCATCCGAAGTCTGGTGGATGAAACCGCGCTCGCTCATCGTGCGCAGGAAATCCGATTTGAAGGCAGGCATTTTTTCTATTCCCGAAAGCGTCCGGCCGCTGTGGCTCAGGCGTGCATGAACGCGGGCGTTTAGCATCCAAGCGCGATCAGCAAAAGTGGTTTCCGGTTTTGCGACTGATCGCGCCAGACAAAGGTCCAGCGATCAGCAAAAGTGGTTTCCGGTTTGCAGCCCGCGCGGATGGCGTTGCGAATCCTTGCTTCGTCGTTTGGGCTGGCGTATTGAGGCGCCGCGCAGGGCAGGGCCTGAGGCGCCGCGACGGGGCCATCCCGCAGATCAGATCCGGAAAGCTCCGCGATGAACAGGAACTATCTCTTTCTCTTTCTGTTCAGCGTGCTGATGACGTTCAGTGGACTGGCGAGCCTTCCACCCATCGACCGCGACGAATCCCGTTTTGTCCAGGCTACCAAGCAGATGGTCGAAACCTCCGACTATGTCGACATCCGTTTTCAGGATGCCTCGCGCTACAAGAAGCCGATCGGCATCTACTGGCTGCAATCGGCGGCCGTGGCGCTGAGCGGCGAGGGGGCGGCGGCGCCGATCTGGGTCTACCGCCTCGTCTCCATGCTTGGCATTGCCTTGGCCGTCGTCGGCATCGCCTGGACGGGCACCAAGCTGTTCGGGGCCAATGCCGGTCTCGCCGCCGGCCTGATGATGGCGGCGATCTTCGCCACCGCCTTCGAGGGCCGTGACGCCAAGACCGACGCCATGCTGCTGGCCTGCTGCGTGGCGGCGCAAGGCGCGCTCGCCCAGATCTATCTGGCAGCGCGCCGCAACGAACCGGTAGCCGCCCATCTGCCGTGGATTTTCTGGGCCGCTCAAGGCCTTGGAATTCTTATCAAGGGGCCGGTGGCTCCGCTGTTGTCGTTGCTCACGGTCGCCGCCCTGTTTGCCTTCGAGCGCGACTGGCGCTGGCTCCTGAAGCTGAAGCTCGTGCGCGGTGTCGCTCTGGTGGCGCTCATCGTGTTGCCCTGGGTTGCCCTCATCACCTGGAAGAGCGGCGGCACCTTTCTCAGCGATGCCGTCGGCAAGGACATGATGGCCAAGGTCGCCTCGGGCGAGGAATCGCACGGCCTGCCGCCCGGTTTCTACATGCTGACCTATTCCTTGTTCATGTGGCCGTTCGGCCTGATCGCGGTCGGCGCCGGGCTCCAGGCCCTCAACCGTCTGCGCGACGATCCCCGGCTGCGTTTCTGCCTCGCCTGGTATATTCCGTTCTGGCTGGTGTTCGAGCTGATCCCGACCAAGCTGCCGCACTATGTCCTGCCGGCCTATCCCGGCATGGCGCTGCTGATTGGCTGGCTGCTGACATTGTCGCCGCAGGAGGCCAATGCGCCGCTCAGGCGCTGGCAGGACTGGTTGTGGTGGTCGACCGCATTCGGTCTTGTCGTGGTCAGCCTTGGCCTGGCGGCGGTCTGCGTCGGAGCGCCGATCTATCTCACCGGCTCCTTTTCCTGGTGGAGCATCCCGGCCGCCGCGGCGGCGCTGGCGGCAGGGTATTTCGCTTTTTCGCGACAGCTGCAAGTGCCGCTCTCCCGCATCGGCGCCATCGCGGTTTGCGCCGGCATTACCTATGGGCTGTTGTTCGGCGTCATCGCGCCTTCGCTGAAGCCGATCTGGCTGAGCCCGGCGATCGAGGCGGCAGTCCAGGCCAACAGGCCTTGCGACACCACGGTGCTCGCCTCAGCGGAATATCACGAGCCGAGCCTGGTGTTCCTGGTCGGCACCAAGACCGTCCTGACCGATGTCGATGGCGTCGCCAAGCATCTGCTCGGCGATCCGGCCTGCGCGCTGGCGCTGGCACAAATCGGCGACGAGCAGAAGCTGAATGGCCTGTTGGAGGCGCAAGGCAAGTCGGCGAGCCGCGTTGCCGAGGTCGATGGCCTCAACTATTCGTCGGGAGACAAACTGTCGCTCGGCCTCTATCGTGTAAGCCAGTGACGGCTCGCCGATGCCCATGACGGCAACAATGGGGTCGAATTTCCTATGCTGGTGAAATCACGCCCGCCCGTTTCGAGCCTGCTCCTTGGCATAGGGCGCCGGTCGCTCGACAACTTTCGCGATACGA
This sequence comes from Mesorhizobium sp. M7A.F.Ca.AU.001.01.1.1, assembly GCF_004022735.1. Taxonomy (NCBI): domain Bacteria; kingdom Pseudomonadati; phylum Pseudomonadota; class Alphaproteobacteria; order Hyphomicrobiales; family Phyllobacteriaceae; genus Mesorhizobium; species Mesorhizobium sp. M7A.F.Ca.AU.001.01.1.1. The sequence goes on along the minus strand of NZ_RZPF01000586.1, from coordinate 1,186 downwards.
TGCAGATCGCCAAAAGCCGCCTTGCCACCCGGCCGGCCAGATACCCGAATATTTTGTGGTCGGTCTGGGTGCTGGTCTGGGTCTTGCTGACGGCGTCGGCGTTTGTTCGTCTCGACACTCCGGCCGGAATGCTTCACGGCAAGTGGTCGGCGGGATTTGCCCGGACTGCCGACTTTTTCACCCAGTTCGGCCTGGGAGGCTGGTATATCATTCCCTCAGTGCTTCTGCTTGTCGCCGCGAACCTGACGGATTGGCGAAGCCTGTCGCGGCGCTCGCTGATGCTCCTCTACAACTGGACCTGCCTGGCTTTTCTGGTGCTGTGCGCCACCGGCCTGTCGGGGATCGCCGTCAATGTGCTGAAATATGCCATTGGCCGGGCTCGCCCGCTCTATTACGAGGACTTTGGCGTGCTGACCCTGCACCCCTTCGCTTTCGATGCGCGCTTCGCCGGCTTTCCGTCCGGCCATGGTACGACAATGGGCGCGGTGTTCGGGGTCGCTTTGCTGTTGTTTCCGCGGCGCTGGTACATCGCCCTGGCGATCACCGCCTGCATCGCCTCGACCCGTATCTTCGTTGGCGCGCACTATCCCAGCGACACCGTCGCCGGCTTCGGCCTTGGCTGCGGTTTCGCGCTTGCCTGCGGGCTGGTCTTTGCCCGGCTCGGCTTCATCTTCCGGCCGATGCCTTCGGGCTTGCCGGTCCGCAAGAAGACGTTTTGGCTGATTGGGCCGAGAAGGAATTTGACGGGCCGATGATGCCATGGGTAGGAAAGTCGTTGCGATAACCGGACGGCAAGGCGGGACAATGGTACGACGATCGCGAATGGTGGTAGGAGCGCTGCTGGCGGCATTTGTTGCTGGCGGAGAGATGGCGAACGCCTCGCCCTTCGTTGACACGAAGGAGGGGCAAGTCCAGGTCGACCATATGACCCTGCAGGAATTGCAGGCGGCTGCGCTAACGGGGTCGGCCGACGCGCAGAACCGGCTTGGCGTCGTTTTTCTGCTGGGACTCGGAGTTAAAGCGGATTTCGTCAAGGCTTTCGAATGGTTCCAAAAAGCGGCCGAGAAAGGGCACCCCGACGCGGAGACTTGGTTGGGCAATCTTTATGGAACCGGTCGAGGAGTAACACTCGATCGGCAGAAATCTCTGTTTTGGACAAGGAAGGCCGCAGAGCGCGGTTACAGCC
>NZ_RZPF01000585.1:0-4278 GCF_004022735.1 Mesorhizobium sp. M7A.F.Ca.AU.001.01.1.1 | reverse complement strand
GCTCGACACGGCGCCGATGTTGAATTCGCTTTCCTGGCGGGCTACGACCGCTATGCCGAGACGCTCTATCGCGACCTTGCCGGGCAGTTGACCAGTCCAGGCGAACTGGCGCTGCTCGCTGTCCTTGCCGAAAAGCAAGGGAACCATTTCATGGCGCTGAAAATCGGCAAGATCGCCGGGGCGCGCGGCATTGATGTCGGCGCATTGTCGCATCCGCTCGGCGTCATTCCCGATTCGGCCGACATTTCCGGCTCAGGCAAGGCGCTGGCCTATGCGATCGCCCGCCAGGAAAGCGAATTCAACATCGGCGCCGTGTCGAGCGCCGGCGCGCGCGGGCTGCTGCAGCTGATGCCGGGAACCGCAAGGCAATTGGCGAAGAAGGCCGGGCTGCAGTTTTCGCAAACACGGCTGACCACCGATGCCGGCTACAACGCGACGCTTGGTTCGGCCTTCCTCGGCGAACAGCTCGACCGCTTCAACGGCTCCTACGTGCTGACCTTCGCCGGCTACAATGCCGGCCCCAACCGGGCCAGGCAGTGGGTGGGCAGATATGGCGACCCGCGCGGCAAGGACATCGACGCGGTCGTCGACTGGATCGAGCGGATTCCCTACACGGAAACAAGAAGTTACGTTCAGCGAGTGATGGAGAATTACGAGGTCTACAAGATGCGTATTTCCGGCGAATACGACATTGTCGGGGATCTGGTGAACGGGCGGAGTTGAGCCTTTCTGTCCTTCTCCACTTGTGGGAGAAGGCAAGAGCGCCTTTTATTGACCATCCCTGCCCTCGCCTGTAGCTGTCCAGATTGATACAGCGAGGTCGCACATTCCGATGGCAAGCGAGCAGCTTTTTTCCGACTTCTTCTACAGCGCACCGGACGGGTTAAAACTCCATGCGCGCGTCTATGGCGAGGCCAATTCCGGACCCTGGCCGGTTGTCTGCCTGCCTGGCCTGACCCGCAATGCCAGGGATTTTCACGAGCTGGCGCTCTATCTGTCGACGCATGCGGCAACTCCACGAAAGGTCATCGCCTTCGACTACCGCGGGCGCGGGCAGTCAGCTTATGATCCCGACGTCAAAAATTACAATGTCGGCGTGGAGGCCGGCGACATTCTCGCCGGGCTGGCGGCGCTGAACATCGGAGAAGCGGCCTTCATCGGCACCTCGCGCGGGGGATTGATCATCCATGTGCTCGGGACGATGCGGCCATCCGTCCTGAAAGCCATTGTTTTCAACGACATCGGACCGATGATCGAGACGGCCGGACTTGCCCATATCCAGTCTTATCTCGAGCGCGACCCGGCACCGAAAACCCGCACACAGGCGGCGGCCGCCCAGCGCAGCGTGCATGGCGAAGACTTCTCCGCTCTTGCCGGCGCCGATTGGGATCGGATGGTATGGGCTCTCTACCGCGAAACGGATGGTGGGCTGGTGCCGGATTTCGATCCGAAGCTGGTGGATACCGTTGCCAGTCTCGATCTGACGCAGAAGCTGCCTGACCTATGGCCGCAATTCGAGGCGTTGGCCGCGATTCCTCTGCTCACCATACGGGGCGTTAATTCGAGATTGCTGTCCACAGACACGCTCAAGCAGATGAGAGAGCGCCATTCCATGATGGAGACGATCACCGTCGAGGGTCAGGGCCATGCGCCGTTCCTCGAGACCGGCAGCCTACCGGGCGACATAGGCGCTTTTCTCGATCAGGCCGAGCGGAAGAATATCCTGAAGTAAATCCCATGACCGAACAAGGTCACGGGATAGCTATGATAGTATAGGCAAGTTTCTTCAGCCTACTTGGCTTTTGAACTTTTCCGAGTCGCTTTCGGCGACTCCTTAGCGGCGGCGGCTGCCCCGTCCCTCTTTTTCCGCTCTGCCGTCGGCGACGAAGGCGTCGTCACGGGCGAAGAAAACATGGGGCCTTCAGCGCAATTGCCGCCCGGCTGAGTCGATCGAGGCGTTTCCAGCACGATGACACAGCCATCGAGATCGTTGGTGGCCAGATGCGCGTAGCGCATCGTCATCGACAGCGTTTGGTGGCCGAGCCACATCTGCACGCGCCTGATGTCGATGCCGCCCTGGACAAGACGCGAGGCGCAGGTATGGCGCAATATGTGCGGCACCACCTGATCGTCGGCGCCGAGGCCGACTTCGGCCTTCGCGTCGTTCCAGATGGCACGGAACTGTGCCTGGCTGAGCTTGGTGAACGGTCCTTTGGGCCGACGACCCTCGGTGGGAGGCAGCTTGATGACCTCCTTGACCCGCTCGGTCATCGGAATGGTGCGGCTGCGGCCGGATTTGGTGATCCAGAAGGAGACGCGATGCTCCTGGATATCGTTCCAGATCAGCCCAAGCGCCTCGCCGAGACGGCATCCGGTGTCGACCAGGAAAACGGAAAGCCTGTAGGCATCCTCGCTGCGGCTCTTGATGGCGGCGAACAGGCGCGCCTCTTCGTCCCTTTCGAGGAAGCGAATCCGACCCGCCCGCTCCTTCTGGCGGCGGAACTCGGGCAGGCTGTGGATATCTCCCATCTTGTGAGCCTTGCGCAGCAGTTTGCTGAGGGCAGCCATCTTTCGATTGATGGTTGCGTTGCTGTTGCCGCGCTGGCGCAGGGTGCCGATAAGGTTGTCCAGGGTACTTTGGTCAAAGGCGCTGAAACGCTCACCAAGGAGAATCTCGTCTATTTCGCCGATGAACGAGCTGACATTATACTTATGCCGCCCATCATCCCATAATATGTCCCGATATGCTGAAAAAAGATCTCCGACCCGATGCGATTTTACTTCTCTAATCTTGTTGTAGGTGTATCGAATCTTCGGACTTTGAGAAGAAAACATCGAAAAATGATCAGAGGACTCGCCCTCTTGAATCGCTTCGTTCGTCATCATTTGCCACACCCCCGAGTGGGATAGGTCAGCCCTACCCGCTTGGAAGCGTCCTTTCAAGAGATTTTAATCACGCAGTTGTGATTTCATCCGCCCATCAGCGGATCCCACGAAACCACCCCACGGATTTATTCAGCTACCGTTACCCCCATCCTTCCGTTTGCCTTGATCCAGTCACGAAACAAAAACAGCCCGGGCGTTTGCGCGCCCGGGCTGGATTTCACCTGTAAGGAACCAGCCCTTAGAACGAGCGCTGGAAGCGGAGGATACCGCCGATGTTGCTCTTCTTGTCGGCATGGGTCCAGTTGGACACGGTGTCGTTGCCGACATTAAGGTAATCGACTTCGGCCGTAACCGTGAAGCCAGGAACCACGTCGTAGGCGATGTTCGCCGCGATGCCGAGGTTCTTGCCCTCGTCATATGACACCTGAGCGTTGAACGAGGTCTTCTCGTTGAACTTGTAGGTGCCACCGCCCCACAGTGCCCAATTGCCGCTCCACTGCTTGTACATGCCGCGACCACCAGCAGGGAAATTCAAGCTTGCGTCGGTGTAGTTGTCGTCGGTGCCGTAACCGCCCATGATGAACAGCGTCAGCTCGTTCGTCGCGTTCACGTCCAAGCGAACCTTGGTGGCGACTTCTTCGTAGTTGCTGTCATACGAAACAACGCCGGTGATTGCACCCCAGCCCTGCGTCCACTTCACACCGCCGACGACATGCGGAACATAGCTGTCGATCGTGTAGGCGCCATAGCCTTCTTCGAGTGAAACCACAGCCGAGAAGCCGTTGCCAGCATCGAAGTAATACTGGATGACGTTGGTGTCGAAGCCGCCATAGGGAACCAGCGTATCCTGGATGACGTTGCCGGCGTAGCCGACGAACGTATCGAAGGCCGATTCGTCCTTACCGACGCGCAGGCCACCGAGCTGGATCCAGGCGAAGTTCAGCGAAACAGGCTCGTTGCCAGCAGCATTGATGAACGGGCTCGTATCGCGTTGGGTGTTGCTGAAATTGAAGCGGGTCTCGGTGTAGGTCTTCAAGGTGCCGAGTTCGGTTTCCTGACCGGTCCAGGTCTTCAGCGTGAAGCGGGCTCTCTTGCGCCAGGTGTCGTTGCTCTCACCGATGTCCTGATGATCTGCGCTTCTTGCACCATCGAACGAGCCGACGTCGCCGCCACCGATGTCATAACGGATATAGCCGCCGATGCGCAGGCAGGTCTCGGTGCCGGGGATGTAGAAGTAGCCAGCGCCGTAGACGTCGCAAATCTTGACGTATTCAGCGGGTTCCGGCTCGGCGACGACGACGGCGTCGGCGGCGCGCGCACCGGAAACTGCGATCAGGGCCGCAGCGGAGCCGAGGAGAAGGCTCTTAATGTTCATTTTCTGACCTCCAGTCA
>NZ_RZPF01000584.1:0-4285 GCF_004022735.1 Mesorhizobium sp. M7A.F.Ca.AU.001.01.1.1 | reverse complement strand
GCAGCCACATATTGGCGATGCCGTGGACGTTGGCATGGTCCTGCCAGTTTTCACGCGGGTATTTTTCGACGAGCCAGCGCAGATCGTCTGGCAGGCCCACGCGTTCGAGAAGCAGAAAATTGGCGGCCCCGGCCATGACAGTCTCCTTTGGTGACTGCCATATAGGCATCGAAAGGCTAGATCGGTAGCCCAGTGATCCGCTCGATAATGGCGATGCCCCAGACACCGGCGACGATGAGCACCGAAATCAGCACCGCCAGCGAACCGCAATCCTTGGCCAACTGGATGTCGACATTGAACTCGCGGCTGAAAGCGTCGCATGCCGCCTCGATGCCGGTGTTAAGCACCTCGACCATGATCAAGAGCAGCACCGCGCCGATCAGCAAGGCATAACCGCGCCACGAGATCGAAACGAACCAGCCGAGCGGCAGTGCCAGCGCCAGCAGCATCAGCTCCTGCTGGAAAGCCTTCTCGCTGGCGGCCAGCTTGCGAAACGCCCGCACCGAATTGAAATAAGCGTCGATCAGCCGCTGCATGCCAAACCCCTTTGCGAATCACCGGCACGGGATAATGCAATGGCTGGCCAGATCAATGGAATAAGGTGACTTGTCCAAGATTCATTCAGCAACCGGTATGGACGGTGTCGACTTTTCAAACTGCGGCAGCCCGTCGTCGATCGAATAATAGTCGCCCTTGTCACCAACGAAGATATGGCATTCCCCCTCAAGACCTGTCGGCTTGTCGAACGATCCCGCCATGACTGAAACGTAGTCCTGGTCTCGCGGCTTCCAGAACAGCACCGACCCGCATGCCTTGCAGAACCCACGCCTGGCGAAGGTAGAGGCTTCGTACCAGGTGATACTTTCCACGCCATCGATCACGATGTCGACATTGGCAACATTGGTCGCGGCATAGAAATGTCCGCTCTGCTTGCGGCATTGCGAGCAATGACAATAGACGACGCCACGCAACGCTCCGTTCGTTCTGAAGCGGACGGCTCCACACAGACACGATCCCTGGTGACCACCACTCACGTCGATCCTCCTTGAAAGAAAAGTGCCTGGCATCGCCTTCAGGATTCCAGCTTTGCGGCGCACGCACGCAAGCAAATGCGACATGTACTGGCGTGGAGAATGGAGCCGCGGACCTGGCGCATCCGGCTTGGTGCGTTCGGCGTGCAGGCGATCTGCGAGTTTCCGGAAAAGCGCATCGAGTTTTCAAGGGCGGCGTTTGCTGACCCCAGACTCGCCGGCCTGCGCTGGGAACGCGGGCACTGAACCAACCAAAAGAAAAGCGCCGGATTTCTCCAGCGCTTTTTCCGTCAGCCGTTCAGGCCGAAATCGAGCTTAACCGTTCGCAACCTGCTTGTGCTGCACCGGGTGGCTCTTCTTGAGCAGGTCTGACACCAGGAACGCCAGTTCGATCGCCTGGTCGGCGTTGAGGCGCGGGTCGCAATGGGTGTGGTAGCGGTCCTGCAACTCCTCGGCGGTGATGGCGCGCGCGCCACCGGTGCATTCGGTGACGTTCTTACCGGTCATCTCGACATGGATGCCGCCCGGATGCGTGCCTTCGGCGCGGTGCACTTCGAAGAAGGTCTGAACCTCCTTCAGGATGCGGTCGAACGGCCGCGTCTTGTAGCCGGCGGCCTCGATCGTGTTGCCGTGCATCGGGTCCGACGACCACACCACGGAGCGGCCTTCCTTCTGCACCGCGCGAACCAGCTTCGGCAGATGGTCGGCGACCTTGTCGGAGCCGAAACGTGCAATCAGCGTCAGCCGGCCGGGTTCATTTTCGGGGTTGAGCAAGTCGATCAGCTCCAGCAAGCCGTCCGGCGTCAGCGACGGACCGCATTTCAGGCCGAGCGGGTTCTTGATGCCGCGGCAATATTCGACATGCGCATGGTCCGGCTGGCGGGTGCGGTCGCCGATCCAGATCATATGGCCCGAGGTAGCGTACCAGTCGCCGGAGGTCGAATCGACACGCGTCAGCGCCTCCTCGTAGCCGAGCAGCAGCGCCTCATGGCTGGTATAGAAATCGGTCTCGCGCAGCGCGTAGTTGGTTTCCGAAGTGATGCCGACGGCCTTCATGAAGTCCATCGTCTCGGTGATGCGGTTGGCGAGCGACTCGTATTTCTCGCCCTGCGGGCTGTCGGACACGAAGCCGAGCATCCAGCGGTGCACATTCTCCAGGCTGGCATAGCCGCCTTGCGCGAAGGCGCGCAGAAGGTTGAGCGTCGCCGCCGACTGGCGGTACGCCATCTCCTGGCGAGCGGGATCCGGAATGCGCGACTTCGGGTCGAATTCGATGCCGTTGATGATGTCGCCGCGATAGCTGGGCAACGTCACCTCGCCCTTGGTCTCGTTGTCGGACGAGCGCGGCTTGGCGAACTGGCCGGCAACGCGGCCGACCTTGACCACCGGCTGCGCGCCGGCGAAGGTCAGCACCACCGACATCTGCAGGAAGACGCGGAAGAAGTCGCGGATGTTGTCTGCGCCATGCTCGGCGAAGCTCTCGGCGCAATCGCCCCCCTGAAGGAGGAATGCGTCACCGGCAGCGACCGAAGCGAGCTGCTTCTTGAGCTTGCGCGCCTCACCGGCAAAAACCAGCGGCGGAAAGGTTGCGAGCTGGGCCTCCGTGTTCTTCAGCGCTGCAAGGTCCGGATAAGCAGGAACCTGCTTGATCGGCTTTGCTCTCCACGAATTCGGCGACCATTTCGTCATCGCTGCACCCAACGCTCTTTCCAGCGGCCTATACTCCGCCATTCCCGGCCCCAATTGGGGATCGCGGCTCCATACACGAAGCCAATTTCCTATTCTAGACCGGAATTTCAGCGCTGGCGAATGGTCCGAGGCTAGCTACGCCGCCTTCTCCACCAGCCGTGCCAACTGCGTCATGACGACCGCCGAGCCCGCCAGCCTCTTCTCGGCTGTCGGCCAGTCGCGCACGAAGACGACACTGTGGTCCGGCCGGATCTTGGCCAACGATCCCTGTTCGCCAATGAACTTGACCAGCCCGACCGGGTTGGAGAATTCGCGCTTGCGGAAATGGATGACGACGCCCTTCGGCCCGGCGTCGAGTTTTTCGACATTGGCCTTGCGGCAGAGCGCCTTGATGAAGACGATCTTCAACAGATGCTTCACCTCCTCCGGCAGCGGGCCGAAGCGGTCGATCAGCTCGGCGCCGAAAGCGTCGATTTCCTCGGTGTTTTCGAGATCGCCGAGACGGCGATAAAGCGCCAGCCGGAGCTGCAGGTCCGGAACATAGCTTTCCGGGATCATCACCGCCGTGCCGACGGCAATCTGCGGCGACCAGCCGCCATCCTGCACCTCGCCCGAATCCTTCACCTCGGCGACGGCTTCTTCCAGCATCTGCTGGTAGAGTTCGAAGCCGACCTCCTTGATGTGTCCGGACTGCTCCTCGCCGAGAAGATTGCCGGCGCCTCTGATATCGAGGTCGTGGCTGGCCAGTTGGAAGCCGGCGCCCAGAGTGTCGAGCGATTGCAGCACCTTGAGCCTCCGCTCGGCGGTGTCGGTCAGCTTGCGGTTGGCCGGCAGCGTGAACAGCGCGTAGGCCCGCACCTTCGAACGGCCGACGCGGCCGCGCAATTGGTAGAGCTGCGACAGGCCGAACATGTCGGCGCGGTGGATGATCAGCGTGTTGGCGGTCGGAATATCAAGGCCGGATTCGACGATGGTGGTCGACAACAGCACGTCGTACTGGCCGTCATAAAAGGCATTCATGATGTCGTCGAGTTCGCCCGGCGGCATCTGGCCATGAGCCACCGCCACCTTCAACTCCGGCACGGATTCCTTCAGGAAATCATGTATTTCCGAGAGATCGCTTATGCGCGGCACCACATAGAAGGAATGGCCACCGCGATAGCGTTCGCGCAGCAGCGTCTCGCGGATCACCAGCGGATCGAAGGGCGATATGAAGGTGCGCACCGCCATCCGATCGACCGGCGGCGTGGCGATCAGCGACAGCTCGCGCACCCCGGTCAACGCCAGTTGCAGCGTTCGCGGGATCGGCGTCGCCGACAGCGTCAGCACGTGCACGTCGGTCTTCAGGTCCTTCAGCCGTTCCTTGTGCTTGACGCCAAAATGCTGCTCTTCGTCGATGATCAGCAGACCAAGGTTCTTGAACGAGATCGCGGAACCGAGCAGCGCGTGCGTGCCGATGACGATGTCGACCTGGCCTTCGGCGATGCCTTTCTTGGTCTCGGCCAGTTCCTTGGCGCCGACCAGCCGCGACGCCTGGGCGACGCGGCTGGTCGGCGCCAAGGAAC
>NZ_RZPF01000583.1:0-4286 GCF_004022735.1 Mesorhizobium sp. M7A.F.Ca.AU.001.01.1.1 | reverse complement strand
TTCTTGTACCCAATAGGCCGGCAGGACAGAGGGGGCGCGAAGGATCGCCGACGTCCGCTTTCGTTCCGCTCTTGGCATGGCCTTGCCTACTGAAAATTCCGCCCCTTGGGCATGACCTGTTCCGCTTCTTCCGACAGCGTTGCGAGATCCTGCCGGATCGGCGCGCTTTGTTTGGCGGGGCTGGAGCGATCCGAACCGTCCTTGGCGAGGTCTCTCGGAGGAACCACTGGTGCAGTCTCGCTGACCTTCTCCAGAAGCACGGTCAGCCAGGGCGTCAGATCCTCGATCTTCTCGGCAACGATGTGGACCACACCCGATTCCGACTGCAATTTCCCGGTGACCTTGACGAACCGGGCCCCCATGACGATAGGCCGATAGCGGTCGAAGGTTCTTTGCCAGAAGATGATGTTGGCCACCGCCTTGTCGTCCTCCAGCGTCAGGAAGATCGCATTGCCCTTGCCGGGGCGCTGCCGCACCAGCACGAGGCCGGCGACCGAGACGCGCCTGCCGTCGCGCACGGAAGGAAGATTCGCATTCGGGATGACGCCGGCGCGGTCGAGCCGCTCGCGCAGGAAGGCGACCGGATGCGCCTTCAGCGACAGGCCGAGCGCGCGGTAATCGTGGATGACATGCTCGCCGAGCGGCATTTTCGGCAGCCTCGTCTCCGGTTCCAGCTCGCGCAGGCGAAGCGCCGGCTGGTCGAACAGCGGCAGTCTTTCGGCGGCGCTCTTGCCGTCGAGCGCGCGCACCGCCCACAGGGCTTCGCGACGGTCAAGACCGAGCGAGCGAAAGGCATCGGCCTGCGCCAGTTTTTCGATCTCGCCGACATCGAGGCCGGAGCGCAGCCAGACATCCCTGACGGATACATAGCCTGAGCCGCGCCGCTCGACGAAAGCCTCCATGCGCTCCTTCGACAGGCCCTTGATCTGCCTGAAGCCGAGCCGCAGCGCATGATTTGTCTCGATGACGCCGCGCATTTCGGCATGGCGTGGCAGGATGCGGGCCGGATCGAATGGCGCCTTTTCCAACGTACAATCCCACACCGAAAAATTGACGTCGACGTCGCGGATGTCGACGCCATGGTCGCTTGCGTCGCGCACGAGTTGGGCCGGCTGGTAAAACCCCATCGGCTGCGAATTCAGGATCGCGGCGCAGAACACGTCGGGATAGAAGGTCTTGAACCAGCAGGAGGCATAGACGAGCAGGGCGAAGGAAGCAGCATGGCTTTCAGGAAAGCCGTATTCGCCAAAGCCCTCGATCTGCTTGAAGCAGCGCTCGGCGAAGTCCTTCGTGTAGCCCTTGCCGACCATGCCATTGATCATACGGTCGCGGTAATTGCCGATGGTGCCGGTGCGCTTGAAGGTGGCCATGGCGCGGCGCAGTTCATCGGCTTCGCCCGGTTTGAAACCGCCGGCGACGATGGCGATATTCATCGCCTGTTCCTGGAACAGCGGTACGCCAAGCGTTTTCTTGAGGATCGCTTCCAGCTCCGGCTTTTGATACTCGGCCTGTTCCTTGCCTTGCCGGCGGCGCAGATAGGGATGGACCATGTCGCCCTGGATCGGGCCCGGCCGAACGATCGCCACCTCGATGACGAGATCATAAAAGGTTTTCGGCTGGAGGCGCGGCAGCATCGACATCTGGGCCCGCGATTCGATCTGGAAGACGCCGAGCGTGTCGGCGCGACAGATCATCTTGTAGACCTGCCTGTCCTCCGGCGGCAGGGTGGCCAACACATAGGGCTGCCCATAATCATCCCGCGCATTAGGATAGTGATCCGTGAGCAAGGTGAAGGCGCGTTGCAGGCAGGTCAGCATGCCGAGCGCCAGCACGTCGACTTTCAAGATCTTCACCGCGTCGAGATCGTCCTTGTCCCATTCGACCATCTTGCGCTCGTCCATCGCCGTCTTGACGATAGGCACAATCTCGTCGAGCCGGTCCCTGGTGATGACGAAGCCGCCGACATGCTGGGAGAGATGGCGGGGGAAGCCCATGATCTCATTGGCACGCTCCATCACGTGCCCCGACACCGGGTCGGTGCGGTCGAGGCCGCCGGCGCGGGCTTCCTTCTCGCCAAGCTCCGATGTCGACCAACCCCAGATCGAGCCGGAAAGCGATGCCCTGACATCCTCGGACAGGCCCATCGCCTTCGACACTTCGCGCAGCGCCGAACGGCCGCGATAGCTGATGACGGCGGCGGCAAGTGCCGTGCGCTTGCCGCTGTATTTCTCGTAGATGTACTGGATTACAGTTTCGCGCTTTTCGTGCTCGAAATCGACGTCGATATCCGGCGGCTCGTTTCTCTCCTCGGAAATGAAGCGCTCGAAGAGCGAATCGATTTTTTCCGGCCCCACTTCGGTGATGCCGATGCAGAAGCAGACGACCGAATTGGCGGCTGATCCACGTCCCTGGCAGAGAATATCCTTGCTGCGCGCGAACTTGACGATGTCGTAGACAGTCAGGAAATAGCGGGCATAGTTGAGGCGTTCGATCAAAGCGAGCTCTTCCTCGATGCGCTTGGTCACGGAATCCGGCACACCAGCCGGATAGCGGTTCGCCGCTCCCTCCCGCGCCAGTCGCGCCAGCTCAGCCTGTGGACCAAGACCCGATTCCGTCGGCTCGTCGGGGTAGTTGTACTGGAGGTCGCCGAGCGAAAAAGTCAGCTCTTGCGCAAATCGCAGCGTCTCGGCCAGCGCCTGCGGGTGCCGGCGGAACAGGCGGCCCATCTCCATCGGCGGCTTCAGATGGCGCTCGGCATTGGCGGCCAGTTGTAGCCCGACCTCGGCAACGGGCGTGTTGAGGCGGATCGCGGTCAGCACGTCCTGCAACGGGCGCCGTTCGGCGGTGTGATAAAGAACGTCGTTGGTCGCCATCAGCGGAATGCCGGCGCTCTCGGCAAGTGCTGCCGCCTGCTCGATGCGGAAACGGTCATTGCCGGCGTAGTCGGGCGAAACGCCAAGCCGCAGGTTCCTGCCGAAACGGCCCTTGAGCTCACCAAGCAAGGCAAGACTGTCTTGCGCCCCCGTCGACAGACCGGGCAGGACCGCCAGCGACATCAGGTCACCCCATTCGAGCAGGTCGCCGCGCTGGAGAAGGGTGGCGCCTTTTTCGTTCTCGTCGCGCAGATTGGCTTGCGTCAGCATGCGGCAGAGGTGCCCCCAGCCCTTGCGGTCCTGGGGATAGGCGAGGATGTCCGGCGTGCCGTCGTCAAAAACCAGCCGGCAGCCGGGGTGATAGGAGAGTTTTTCGACCTTGGCCTGCTGCCAGGCGCGCACCACGCCGGCCACCGTGTTGCGATCGGCAAGTCCGATCGCCGAGAAGCCCAGGAGCTTGGCCGCGACCACCAGCTCCTCCGGCTTGGAGGCGCCGCGCAGGAAGGAGAAATTCGACTGGATGCCGAACTCGGCATAGGGAATGACGGTCAGCGCGTTCATGCGAAGACTCCATGCAGGAACCAGCGCGGCGGGACTTGCGAGGCGCCGCCGTAGAGGCCTTGCCGGTAGAGCCAGTAGCGGCGGCCGTCGGCATCCTCGATGCGGAAATAGTCGCGCGTCGATGCCGCCTCGTCGCTTGGCGCTTCCCGCCACCATTCGGCGGCGATGCGTTCCGGCCCTTCGGCGCGCTTGACCCGGTAGAGCGCGCGCCGCCAGCGGAAGTTCAGCGGCGGTCCTTCCGGCATTTCGGTGGCCGGCACATCGATGGGTTCGGGCGAGCGGAACAGCCGGATCGGTCGTTCCGGCGGAAATATGGTTTTTGGTGCCTGCAGCCTGTCCGGCTTCTTCGGCGGCGTGGTCCGGCACGGCGCGTCGGTGAAGGGGATGGTGGCGACGGCACGCTCCGGCAGATGGCTTTCGACCGCGACTGCCCGGAGAACCGCGCCATCGCCGAGCCGGGCGCGGATGCGGTCGGCGAACAGCGCGATATCGGCGCCGTCGTCGGTCACCTCGCCGGCAAGATCGGCCTGCTGCATGTCGAAGGTGGCTGATGCCAACACCGAGAGCCGCACCAGATCGAAACCATAGCCGGCATCGATATCCTGTTCGAGCGCGGCCAGCCTTTCATGGAACAGTTTCTGGATCAGCATGGGTTCGCGCATCGGCCGCGAGGTACCGAGCGCGATGCGGCTGACGGCGCCGTCGACGCGAAAGAGCAGCAGCGCCAGCGTCCGGGCGCCCTCGCCGCGGCGCTCGAGGTCGGTCTTCAAGGTCGCCGCCAGCATGCCCACCAGCCGTTCGATGTCCTCGGTCAGGGTGACGGGTTCGGCGAGGGCGCCCGGACGCTGGCGC
>NZ_RZPF01000582.1:0-4293 GCF_004022735.1 Mesorhizobium sp. M7A.F.Ca.AU.001.01.1.1 | reverse complement strand
CGGTAGAACTCGACCCCTCGGCTGGGCGCGCCCGCCGAAGAGCGCCCAGCCGAGGGGTCGAGTTCTACCGCTTGCGAAGATCGGCTTGCGCCAGATCCAGCGCCTTCGAGATGCGGTCGCAGGCCATATCGATCGTATCGCGGGTCCAGATCAGCGGCGGCGACAGGATCATCGTGTCGCCGGTGGCGCGCAGCATCATGCCATTCGTGATGGCGTGATCCCGCACGGTTACCGCCGCACTTCCAGCCGGCAGGAACCGCTCCTTGGTCGCCTTGTCCTTGACGATCTCGATCGCGCCCATCAGTCCGATCGAACGGACCTCGCCGACCAGATCATGTCCGGCAATGCGCTCCTGCAACGCCTTGGCGAAGTAAGGGCCGGTGTCGTTCCGGACGCGGTCGACCAGCCCTTCGCGCTCGATGATCTCGAGGTTCTTCAGCGCCACGGCGCAGGCCACCGGGTGCCCGGAATAGGTGTAGCCATGGTTGAACTCGCCGCCCTTCTCGACCAGCGTCGAGGCGATGCGGTCGCCAACCAGCAATGCCGACAGCGGCTGATAGCCCGAGGTCAGCGCCTTGGCCGTGGTGATCGTGTCTGGCTCGATGCCGAGTGTCTGTGCGGCAAACCATTCGCCGGTGCGACCATAACCGGTGATGACTTCGTCCAGCATCAGCAGGACATCGTATTTACGGCAGATGCGCTGCACTTCCGGCCAATAGCTCGCCGGCGGTATCTTCACGCCGCCGGCTCCCATGATCGGCTCGCCGATAAACGCGGCAACCTTGTCGGCGCCGGCTTCGAGGATCGCCTCCTCGACAGCCCCGGCCGCGCGCAGACCGAAATCATGATCGCTCTCGCCAGGCAGCGCCAGCTCATAGGCATAGGGCATCATCACATGGACGATGTTGGGCACCGCACCGTTGAGCTGCTTGTGCATACCATCCATGCCGCCGAGCGAGGTGCCGGCAACGGTCGAGCCGTGATAGGCCATCTTGCGCGAGATGATGCGGTTCTTCTCCGGCTTGCCCTCCAGCACCCAATAGTGGCGCACGAGGCGCAGCGCGGTGTCGTTGGCTTCCGACCCGGAAGAGCCGTAGAATACCTGGTTGACGTGCTTCGGCGCGATCTCCGCCAGCTTCTTGGACAGCAGCACTGGCGTCGGCGTCGAGCATTTGAAGAAGGAGTTGTAGTAAGGCAGTTCCTTCATCTGGGCATAGGCGGCCTCGGCCAGCTCGTCACGGCCATAGCCGATGTTGACGCACCACAGCCCGGCCATGCCGTCGAGGATTTCAGCCCCCTCGGAATCGTAGATGAAAGGGCCGTTGGCATGGGTGATGATGCGCGACCCGGCCCCGCGCATTTCCTTGTGGTCGGTGAACGGATGCAGATGATGCGCGGCGTCGATCTGCTGAAGCTGCTTCAGCGAATAATTCTGATAGGTCATGTCTGATCTTCCCTCTGGATTCTATCCGGCCAAGCCGGGGCGAATGCTTCAGAGGCAGAGAGGTGGCGAATAGCCGATGCGGGCACACAGCCGCAAAAGCTCGGCGCGCAGCGTGCGCGGTGACGGCGTCACCGCGACCCGCAATGCGCGAGCCTCAAATGCGTCAATCAACGTCCTGACGAGAGCCATGGAAGCCACCTTAGAGCAAAGGCTGCTCGAGGAGAACCACCCTTTGCTTGGCCCATAACTGAATGACTCTAGGCCTTGGCTGTCAGCGCCCTTTGCAGGAAGACATATTTCATCGCCGTCTGCGCCGCCTGCGGCCGGCGGTCGCCACGCCCGCCATGGCCGCCCTCGGTCTCCTCGAAGAACAGCGTCCTCGCATGGCCGGCTTCCTGCAGGCGGGCGGCCATCTTGCGCGCATGGCCGGGATGGACCCGATCGTCAGCGGTCGATGTGGTCAGCAGCACAGGCGGATAGGCGGCAGCGGCGTCGACATGCTGGTAGGGCGAGTAGGCTGAAAGCCACTTCGCGTCTTCGGGTTTCGACGGATCGCCATATTCGGCCATCCACGAGGCGCCAGGCGGCAATTCGGCGTAACGCAGCATGTCGAGCAGCGGCACCTCGATGATGACGGCGCCGAAAAGCTCGGGATGCTGCGTCAAGGAAACGCCGGTCAGCAAGCCGCCATTCGAACCACCCTGGATGCCGAGCGAGCTTGCTGTCGCGATGCCGCGCTTGACGACGTCCTGCGCGACCGCTGCGAAATCGTCGAATCCGTTCTGGCGATTGCCCTTGAGCGCCGCCTGATGCCAGGCTGGGCCGAACTCGCCGCCGCCGCGGATGCATGCCTGCACATAGGCATTGCCTTTCTCCAGCCACAGCTTACCACGCACGCCGGCATAGCCGGGCAGCAGCGGCACTTCGAAGCCGCCATAGCCGTAAAGCAGCGTCGGCACCGGACCTTTCTGGTCGCGCCGCCTGACGACGAAATAGGGGATCATCGTGCCGTCCTTGGAGCGCGCCTCGAACTGTTCCGAGATCAGCGGCGAGGCATCGAAACGCGCCGGCTGCGACTTCACGGTGGCGAGCGTCTCGCCATTGTCGTCGGACCAGATGATCGAACTCGGGGTCAGGAAATCGGTGAAGGAGAAGGAGACACTCGAGCCGAACTGCTCGGCATGACTGATGCCGACATTGCCATTTTCGGGCAGCGCCACCGGTTTCAGCGACCAGTTGCCATCCATGCGCTCGCAGACGACGACTTTGCCGCGCACATTGTCCATCAGGCTGACGAACAGCCGGTCCCGCGTGCGGGCAATGCCGGCTATGGAAACGCGATAGGCCGGCTCGAACAAGGTTTCGACAGGCCCGATCGCGCCGGTCTCGACCCAGCGCGCCAGGTCCAGCGAATAAAGACCGTCGGGCTTGCAAACCGTGTCGTCGGGCGCCGTCCATGCACTGCGCACGCCGAACACGAGCTGATCCCTGAATATTGCCGTATCGGTCATGTCGTCCGGTAGCGGCAGCTGTTTGTTTTCGCCGGAAGGCAGCCGAAGGAAGATGTGCGAAGCGAAGAAATTCAGCGTTCGAGCCAGGACCAGATAGCGTCTGTCACCGTCGTACTCGACAGCGGCACCAACGGCGAGATCCTCTTTCTGCGCCTCGAAGATCGGCGTTGCGTCTTCCAGCTTGGTATCGCGCTTCCACAGCTTTATGATTCGCGGATAGCCGGACTCGGTCTTGTCGGCCTCGTCGAAAGCGGCCGAAACAATCACGGTGTCCTTATCCAGCCAGCTGAAACCCGACTTGGAAGCGGGTGCACGAAACCCACCCTCGACAAACGACTTGGTCGCGATGTCGAATTCGCGCATCTCGCTGGCGTCGCCGCCATCCGGCGACATCGAGACAAGGCAAAGGTTGAAGTCGGGATAGAGCCGGCTGGCGCCGCCAAAAACCCATTTTATCCCTTCCTCCGCCGCAAGCTGGTCGAAGTCGATGATCGTTTCCCAGTCGGGCTTCTCGGTCTTGTAGGAAGCGACGGTCGTGCGGCGCCAGAGGCCGAGCACATTGGTCTTGTCCTGCCAGAAATTGTAGACATGGCCGGCTTTTGCCGCGCCGACCGCGATGTTGTCCTCGGCCGTCATCAGGTCGAGCGCGGTCTGGAACGACGCCTGATAGGACGGATCGCCCTGCAATTCGCCAACCGTGATCTCGTTCTGGCGATGTACCCAGTCCAATGACTGCTTGGCTGTCCTGTCCTCCAGCCAGAGAAAGGGATCGTCGGTCGTGGGGGCGGAATTCGGCGTCTGGGTGGCAGGCTTGGTCATGAGGTCTCCGATAAACGCGTTGCTTTGAAAAAGCCAACGCCGACAGGCCGTCGATATTCACCATGTTCAGCGCACAATTGAGGCTTTCCGCCGACCAGCGAGGCTCGCAATGGCCAGCGCCAGGCACAGCAGCCCAAGCGTGATCGGCAGTCCGCCGGCGCCCATAACATCCATGGCGCCCCCCGCCAGCGGCGGCACGGCGATGCCGCCGACCCCCCACATCAAGGAAAAGGCCGCATTGCCGGCGACCAGTGCGGAGCCGGTGAAGCGTTCGCCGAGCTCGATGATCGACATTGTGTAGATGCCGTAGGAAACCGCGCCCCAGACAAAGATCATTGGCCAGATCAGCGGCGACTCGATGAGAAGCGGAAGCAGGACGCAGCCGAGCACCGTGATCGCGACGCAGGCAAGCCGCACCAGGCGCGCGGAAAGCCTTTCCGCCAAAAGGCCGAGCGGCACCTGCATGGCGATGTTGCCGGCGATCATCACCGACAGCAGCGCCGACATGCGGGTTTCGGT
>NZ_RZPF01000581.1:0-4297 GCF_004022735.1 Mesorhizobium sp. M7A.F.Ca.AU.001.01.1.1 | reverse complement strand
GGGTTGGATTGCAATCGCATCGGATCGCGGCTTCCGCAGCCGTTTCGTGTCACCGGCAATGTGGGCGGGACGGGCTGTATTGCTGGCGCGAGGCGCAGGTGCTTGGATCACCGCGGCCTACGTCCGGCATGCTTGGAGCGCTATAATCCAACTAGCCGAACGTAATCGGCTTCTGGCTTGCCGTAGGTGCCGTTTGCGCAGGCCGCAAGTCCGCTGCGGTCCCTGATGTGCACTTCGCCACGTCGAGAATAGATGAAACCACGTCCTTCCAGAACTTGCAGCCCAACGGTAACGCCTGGGCGTCTTGCTCCAAGCATGACGGCGAGAAACTCATGGGTGATCGCAAGGCGCTCGCCGTGGACCCGATCGTCACACATTAGAAGCCAGCGCGCCAACCGCTCTTCAAGGTTTGATTTTGCGTTGATCAGGGCCGTATAGCTGGTCTGGATGTGGAAGTAGTGGACATAGCGCAACAGGAAAAGGCGCAACGTTGGGCTGTTCGCAAGAGCCTCCTTGAAGGGCTCGGTTCCCATCCTGAAAGCGCTGCCGGCCGACTGAACGTAGCATTGATGCGCTGCATAGTCAGCGCCCATCACGAGCGCGGCACCGGTCATTCCCTCAAAGCCGACAAGGCCCACCTCGGCTTCCTTACCTGAAGCCGTCGCGACCACAGAAGCGATGCCGTCCTCCAGGAAGTACACCGTCTCGATCTCCGAATCGGCTTTCTCTAAGGTCATTTTCGGCTCGAGGTCACACAGTTCAAGGTGTGGCTGCAAAAGCCCCAGGTCACCAGGGTCAAGCCTGCGCAACAATTGGTTTCTGTAGGAATCGTTCTCTGGATTGGTCATAGCTCAATCCCGCTTGGGGCAAGAGCTTTCCAATCTCCCTGCCGTCTGCGCCCGTAGACACGTGCAGACGATTTAAAAAATATACGCCCTCTGGCGCGCGATTGACAGTGAAATGCAACCTGATGCACGGCGTCCCCTCAGCCGCCGAATTACAAAACAGGGGTGTACAAAGTTACAGGGTTGGAATCGTACAGAACTCTGCTTCGTACGAATCCGACAATTTGTGATCGCAGCCAACGAGCCGGCATGATGTACATGGTTATCAATGTCGAGGCAGAGCGACGAGAGGGCGACCGACCGACTGGCAAGGCGACGGTTGTGCCCCATAACGGGTCAAAAGTTTGGCATCTAAATTGCTTTCACAGGTATGGGGTGGGCGAGAGCCCGTCGCTTCGCAAATGGAGCGGCGGGTCTACCCTACCAGTGACTGTCGAATGGCCACGGCAGCAGAATGTACCGCCTTTCAGCAGAAACTAACGGAACATCCGTACTCGCCCGAAGTTGGATTGCAGGAAGCGTCGCATGCGGGCTTCCGCAGCCCGTTTCGTGTCACCGGCAATGTGGGCGGGACGGGCTGCTTTGCGTTGGTACGCAATTTATACCGCTGACTACTTGTGGGTAATCCAGTCCAACAAGCCAACGTTAACCTGCTCGCACCCGACATATTCGCGGACCAAGCTTTCAGCCAGGTGGCGCCATTCACACTCGGGAACGCCTGTTTCCCTGACCAGGTTTCGAAACGCCGAGCGGAGAATGTCGGCATCGAAGGCCGAGACGGCAACAGGACCTGGCTCCGGATCTCCCTCCCGGGCCATGTCATCGCGATGACGTTGGCGAAGGCGCTTGAGCAGTTCGCGCGAGGCCTCGATTGCGCGTCGGGAGTGGTCCATATCACGGCGAAATGAGGCAGTGCCGGCCAGGGAATGGTGCCGCAACCGAAAGCTGGTTTCTATAACCGCGCGTGCGACTTCTATATGCGTTTCTGCCATCGCGGCCTCCCTTCCTGCGAAAGGATTTATTTACTCTCTTGTCACGCGTGACCCAAGAAGGATTCAACGTACGGTTTGGTACGAAGGGATGGCGCGCAGATGGGCATGGTCCGGAACGAACGAAGGGCCTGAACGGCAAACTATTTGCGATCCAGGCCCCTAGCCGTCGGGTTCGCGGCGACATTGCGCCCGCGGAATGCCATTCACAAGCTGGACCTTGGTCTTGCCATTCCCGCGGGGGGCGTCAAAGTCGGAGACGCGCTGAACAGTTAGAACTTCATCGCGATGCCGACGCGGAAATCGTGCGTCTGAAGCGTGTGTTCCAGCGTGCATCCGCCGCCACAATATTCAAGCGACTTCTTGCCGAAGAAGGAGAAGTCGTATTCGCCGCGCAAGAACACGTTGTGTGTGAGCGCGACGTCGATGCCTGCTCCAACAACACCACCGACCAAGGTGGCATCCCGCTCAGCGTTTCCACCCGGGTAGAATGTCTTCAGCTTTGCAGCGGTTACACCAGCCGTGACGAACGGCATGTAGGCTCCCATGTCCATGCCAACGCGACCCTTTACGGATCCGAACAAACCTGTGGAGGCGTCAAGGACGCCTGGGCCTGGAATATCGTCGAAGGTGTTCTTCTTGAAGCGGTAGCCAAGCTCGCCTTCGACGCCATAGACAATCTTGCCGGATTGGAGGTTATAGCCTGCAAAGCCGCCGACCGTTGCCGAGCCGACATTATGCGTTGCGCCAGCCTGGGCGCCCGGTCCATAGATCTTGTAGTGTTCCAACGTTCCGGCACCGAACACGCCGGCGTATGGCCCTTGCCAGGTCCATTCAGGGGTATCGACAGGAGCGATCGTCATATCGGCAGCCATGGCCGGAGCCGCGGAAAGCGCAACGAATGAAGCGAGCAAAAAAGCTTTCATGAAATCCCCATCAAAATCGCCAATCGCTTTATATCGATGAGCCTGCAACTTTGTATATAGCTAGGAAGTCACACCCGTAGGCTAAGTTGCTGCGCCTGAATTCGGCGAAATAGGTATCGGGATGGCCGGTGCAAGCAGGCATCCCTCGAAGAGCTCAATACTTCCGCGTCAGGCTTCGATGCGGGCATTATCGAGAAATTCAAGTGCGGAGCGTGGAAGGGGTGCCGTTCTGATCTTCAATGAAGCCGCTGCCGCACGGATCAGGCTTGCAGCTGTGTTCGTGAAGAATGCCGATGGGTATACCGGACGGCTCAATCCGCAGCAATCAGGAAGGATGCCGTCGACGCCATAGTTAGGCGGCGGCGCGCAGGGCGGTGACTCGCCCAATGTCCGGGTCCCTTCGCAGCCATCTATCGGTAAAGTCCCGGGTATTTGGCCTTCTCAGCCTGGCAATTTCCCGCTCTCTGGACCGCCATGGCGTAAGCTCTTTCATAGGTGTGAATGGCCTTCCGGAACTTAGGAGGATTAGGCGTCAGGTGTTTTTCTATCCCCTCGTACAAAAGCACAGGGACAGCAATGATAGCTTTTCCATTCTCTGTAGGCCTCAGCCGGCACCTTTGCATAACGCCGTTGAGGTTACCTGCCATTTTAGCGGCCAAATTTAACTTGGCATCGGGCATCCCGACCAGGAAGTGGATATTGTCCTGTCCTGCCGAAGCCGCCGAAGACGCGAAGCAAATTGCGGCGGCGAGTGCGACCAAAATGCGGATCAAAGTGACGTCCCCCCAATATTCCCAAATCTGAGCCAGGCTGAATATTTGGCAACCTAGCACCAAGCACACTATCCACAAATATGACACCTTCAAAACGCTCTCGCTCGATGCGCCAATGGGAGGGACTGACCTTAGGCGAATCGATTTGCTGGTGGCGCCGGAACCTTACGAGCCGGAGGAGGACGAAGAGGATGATCCGGATACGGTGATGCTCTGGGCGGATACTCGCGTTGGCAAATGAAAAATTCCAGGTGGATAAGCGGTGGATCGAACCCGAACCTTGTTTTCTAAGCTTTTGAAAATGTTATGGTTTTTGCATTGTGCTGGTGCCCCCGGACGGAATCGAACCGCCGACCTTCGGTTTACAAAACCGCTGCTCTACCAGCTGAGCTACAAGGGCACGGCGCTCCGGTTAGCATATTTGTTGAGCCAGTAAAGACAAAACTCCGTTTTTTCCCGGCATGCCGCATGGGCCATCGGCGAGGGCATCCTGAAAACCGCCGGATTGCTTCCTACATCTAGGGAAGGGTGCAATCGCTTCGAGCAGGGGTGTCGCATGATCAGATTTGTCATCATTCTCCCGATCATCTTCGTGGCCTGGATGCTGCTGGTGAAGATCATCAGCGACGTGAAGAAGGCCAATGTCGACTGGACCGGCGTCACCACCATCATCGGTTTCATCGCGCTGGCGTTCTGGCTGCGCCATGTCACGGGGATGGGGTGAGGGAATAGGAATAGGGGAATAGGGGAATAGGGGAATAGGG
>NZ_RZPF01000057.1:0-14530 GCF_004022735.1 Mesorhizobium sp. M7A.F.Ca.AU.001.01.1.1 | reverse complement strand
CGGCCGGATTGTCTCGGTGCCATAGGCGAGGGCGGCGATCGCCTGCGCGCCGCCGACTCGGTAGATTTCGGACACGCCTGATATGTCCGCTGCCACCAGCACCAGCGGATTGATGATGCCGCCCGGCGCCGGCACGACCATGACGATGCGCTCGACGCCGGCCACTCTGGCCGGCACGGCGTTCATCAGCACCGAGCTCGGATAGCTCGCCGTACCGCCCGGCACATAGAGCCCGACGGCCTCGATCGCCGTCCAACGCCAGCCGAGCTCGACGCCGGCGGCATCTGTATAGCGATCGTCCTTCGGCCGCTGCCGTTCATGATGCGAGCGGATGCGGTCGCGCGCGAACTCCAGCGCCTCGATCGTCTTTGGGTCGGCCGTTTCGTAGGCGGTTGCGATGTCTTCCTTAGACACGGCAATGCCGAGGCCGGTCAAATCGGCGCGATCGAATTTCCGCGTATAGTCGATCAGTGCCGCGTCGCCCTCGGCGCGCACGCGCGCGATGATGTCGCGCACCGCGGCATCGACATCGGCGGAGACCTCCCGCTTGGTCGTGAGGAAGGCGGCGAAACGTTGCTCGAAATCGGCATCGGACTGACGAAGCGTGATGGCCATCGGACGCTCAGGCCTTGTGGATGGGGCGCGAGGTGGCTTCCCACGCCCCGCCGATGTCGGCAAGACGGGCCTCGATGCACTCGACGTCGAGCATGATCGCACCGCCGCCCGAGAAGATCAGCTCGACGATGCCGGCCGGCTTGCTGATCTCGATGAAGCTGATCGCCAGCAGCGACAGGACTTCGGCAGGCTTGTCGCGGTCAATACCGCTGGTCTTGGCCCCGAGCACGCGGTCGAAATGCAGCACGGCCTGCCGTCGCTCATTATGCTGGCGAAACAGGCCGGATTTTGCCTCCCAGACGAAACGGTTCATGGTCAGCAGGAAACGCTTGGCCGCGGGGAGGAATTCGAGGTCGCTGACTTTCAGCACGGCATCCTGGACATGAGCCGAAACGATGCTCAGATCCTGGTCGTCGAGCGCGATAAGCTTAAGGGCGGTCATACGGATTTCGCACCTGAAGGTTGATTGTTCAGCCTTCTGTTAGGCGGTCTTGGCGATCGGTGCAACCGCACCAACAGCTGCAGCTCTGCGCTGCCCCTCATCGCCCTGCCGGGCACTTCTCCCCGGATAGTGACGGGGAGAAGGACGCTGCCGCGAAGGATTTCGCCAATCTCCTGCGCTGCTAGAGAGGAGCCGAGGTCGCGGGCTACGCCGAAATCCGTTCGATCACCGCGCCGCAGTTGGACAGCTTTTCTTCCAGCCGCTCGAAGCCGCGATCGAGGTGGTAGACGCGGTTGACCGTGGTCTCGCCTTCCGCCGCCAGGCCGGCGATGACCAGCGAGACAGAGGCGCGAAGATCGGTCGCCATGACCGGCGCGCCCTTCAGCTTCGGCACGCCGTCGACGATCGCCGTCTGGCCCGAAAGCGTGATGTGAGCGCCGAGCCGCGCCAGTTCCTGCACATGCATGAAGCGGTTCTCGAAGATCGTCTCGGTGATGCGCGACTTACCCTTGGCCATGGTCATCAGGCCCATGAACTGCGCCTGCAAATCGGTCGGGAAGGCCGGGAAGGGTGCTGTCGTCACGTCGACCGGCGAAATGCCGGCGCCGTTGCGCCTCACCCGGATGCCGGAATTGGTCGGCGTGATCTCCGCACCCGTCTGGGCGATCACGTCCAGTGCGGTCTGCAGCAGGTCCGCACGCGCGCCTTCGAGCACGACGTCGCCGCCGGTCATGGCGACGGCCATCGCATAGGTGCCGGTCTCGATGCGGTCGGGAATGACGCGCACGCGCGCACCGGAGAGCGATTCGACGCCGTCGATGGCAATGGTTGGCGTGCCGGCGCCGGAAATCTTCGCGCCCATGGCGTTGAGGCACTCGGCCAGATTGACGATCTCGGGCTCGCAGGCGGCATTTTCCAGCACCGTCTCGCCCTTGGCGAGTGCCGCGGCCATCATCAGCACATGGGTGGCGCCGACCGAGACCTTCGGGAAGATATAGCGGTTGCCGACAAGGCGGCCATTCCGGGTCTTGGCGATGACATAGCCGGTGTCGACGTCGATATCAGCGCCCAGCGCCTGGAGGCCCTCGAGGAACAGATCGACCGGCCGCGTGCCGATGGCGCAACCGCCCGGCAGCGACACTTTTGCTTCGCCCATGCGCGCCAGCAGCGGGCCGATCACCCAGAACGAGGCGCGCATCTTCGACACCAGCTCGTAGGGCGCTGTGGTGTCGACGATGTTGCGGGCGGAGAAGTTGATGGTGCGCGAATAGCCCTCATTCTGCTTCTCGCGGCGGCCATTGACCGAATAATCGACGCCGTGATTGCCCAGGATGCGGATCAGCTGCTCAACATCGGCCAGATGCGGCACGTTTTCCAGCGTCAGTGTGTCGTCGGTCAAAAGCGAGGCGATCATCAAAGGCAGCGCCGCGTTTTTCGCGCCCGAGATCGGAATGCTTCCGGAGAGCTTGTTGCCCCCGACAATTCTGATGCGATCCATGGAAGAACGTCCCTCTCGGCCAAAAAAGGGCCGGTTCAATCGTTTGAGTAGCGGCCCGTCTAGACCATTGGCCAATCTGGTTCAAGAAATAGGATTTCGCCCACCCCAGGCCAAGAGTGACCTATTTGAGTTAATCTTTTTGTATTTTCTTCGATGCAGCGAGCCCGTCCGGACGCAGGTCGGCCTCGCCGGTCCGCCGCGAGCGCGACTGCGCCTTGCGCTTCTGCAGATTGGCGCGCAATTGCTCGGCGAGCCGATCCTTGCGGATTGTTGCGCTGCTTTTCGGTGGACCATCCTTTTTCACTGGAATTGTCTTGTCGTCCATCGCCCATCCCGCCGGCGACCCACCAGCTTGCTGTTCAGGGATAGCCAACATTGTGGCACTGCCATGTCATTAAAAGCCATCCGGCAAAGCCTTTCACAGAAGCGTTGCACTTGGCCTTGCGCTTGCCGGTTCGATATGGCAGAAGCCCCGCCATCAGCGGCTGCGGTAGCTCAGTGGTAGAGCACTCCCTTGGTAAGGGAGAGGTCGAGAGTTCAATCCTCTCTCGCAGCACCAGTTTCCAACATCCCTGTTGCCGCACGATCGTCCTCTGCATTTGCGAGGGCGAGGCGGGTACATGGGATGGCGCGGCCCTCGTGCCGGCAGACCCGATCAGCGGTTCATTGCTTCAGAAAATGGCTGCCACAGGCAAATCCAGCCGAAGCGCATTCCGGCAAGACACGATTCATTAACCAAGATGCTATTCATCGACATGACGTATTGTGGCATGGATGCCCGTCTTCGCCGGTCAGATCCATGCTTGTCAGGAAGAGGGCCGAAAGGCTCCTGATCTGGGCGGAAATCTAAATCGCCCGAAACAAAAGAACGTGCAAGGCATGAACGTGAGCGAAAACGTGCAAAACGCCCCCGGTGCTTCCCGTCTTTGGACCCTGCCTGCCATCATCGCAGCGTTCCTTTGCCTGTGCGCTACCGGCGCGTTCGCGGAGACGCGTGCTTTGAGGATTCAACATCTCCATACGGGCGAGAAGGCTGAAATCGTCTTCAAGCGCAATGGGCGCTATGATCCGGCGGGATTGAAGAAGATCAATCTCATGCTGCGCGACTGGCGTCGCAACGAACCGACGAAGATGGATCCGCGCCTGCTCGATCTTGTCTGGCAGGCCTATCGCGCCAGCGGCTCGACAGCCTATATCCATGTGGTCAGCGCCTATCGTTCGCCGGCGACGAACGCCATGCTGCGCAGCCGCTCGAAGGGTGTGGCCCGGGAGAGCCAACACATGGTTGGCCGCGCGATGGACTTCTTCCTGCCGGATGTGCCGCTGAAGAAACTGCGCGACATCGGCCTCAAAATGCAGGGCGGCGGCGTGGGTTATTACCCCACCTCCGGTTCGCCTTTCATACACATGGATGTCGGCAATGTGCGGCATTGGCCGGGCATCAGCCGCCAGGAACTCGCCAAGGTATTTCCGAACGGCAACACACTGCATGTGCCGAGCGACGGCAAACCGCTGCCCGGCTATGAGCAGGCGTTTGCCGCCTACAAATCGCGCAAGGGCGCCGGCACGCCCAACATCGAGCTGGCAAGCGTCGACGGCGGCCAACGCAGGCCGCGTGGCCTGCTGGCGACGCTCTTGGGCGGGGGCGGCGCAGACGAGTCCGATGATGTCGCCGAAGCGGTGCCGGCGCCACGCAAACCGGCGAGGTCCGTCGAACCCAGACCGGCCGGACAGGGTATCGCTATCGTGCCGCCGCAGGATGCCCAGCGGGCTGACATCCAGATTGCTGGCAGCGATCCAGGCGAAGAACCGCTTGCCGGGCAGAAGGGGAAGACGCCTGAAGCGATCGTCATGGCGATGGCGCCGGGCTCAGTGCCGCTGCCGGCCTTCGCACCGCGCGCCGAGTTCACGGCACCCGTTCCCACCCCGGAAACCGCACCGTTGGCAATCGCCGGCGCGTCCACGGCGCAGGCCGAGCTGGCCGTTGCCAAGCCGGACGCCGCGAATGCCGATGCCGCTGCCACGAGCGTCGCGCCGGAGATGATGGCGCTCAACGTCCCATTGCCGACATGGCGGCCGGAAAGCCAGTCAAGCCCGACGCGCCAGTTGGAAGCAGCCAAATCTGGCGATGCCATCGGTGTCTTGCTGGCCATGCATCACCCCGACGACGGGCTGGCCGGCGAGCGGATCGCGGCGCCGGCGTCAAAGCCAGAAGATCGCGTCAGGACGAACCCCAAGGCCGATCGTGTCCAGCGGCGCCCCGATTCCGAGGCAGATCGCGCTATTACCGGTGGGGCCGCATCAACAGGGGCGCCCATGATTGCCGCCAATTTCATCCGCACGGCGCCGGAGCATGTCTATCTCGATGGATTCCAACCGCGGGGACGGACGTCCGATCACCGCCGCTTCACCGGCTCCGCGGTGAAATTCCTGCCCATCGCCAGTTTCAAATAGAGGGCGAAAGCACCGTTCGATCCAGTATCGAAATGTGTTGCGCCATATCGATGGCCGGGGCGGTCACGGGGTTCGCAATGCCGAACCCTTCCGCGCTATAACACTTGGCGAGCAGCGCGCTACTGCAGCGGGCAGT
Organism: Mesorhizobium sp. M7A.F.Ca.AU.001.01.1.1; assembly: GCF_004022735.1. NCBI lineage: Bacteria > Pseudomonadati > Pseudomonadota > Alphaproteobacteria > Hyphomicrobiales > Phyllobacteriaceae > Mesorhizobium > Mesorhizobium sp. M7A.F.Ca.AU.001.01.1.1. Next base: position 9,385 of record NZ_RZPF01000057.1, on the reverse strand, counting down.
CGGCTCGTTGCTGTCGGCCGCCATCCGTTGCCTTTCGAGCAGATCGCCCCGCGAAATTGCCAGGATCGTGGTGGCGCAAACGTGCACGAGGCACATTTGGCCCGCCGGCCGCAACCGGCGGGACTAAGCCACAGACCGCCCAGCGGGCGAGTTCTGCGACAAGGATCACGCCTGGTGAATCACCAATTCGCTGGTCATGGGAATTCCTCTAAGGGCGCCAAGCACCATGTTGTGCGAGATCGCGCGCTCATGAATTTTCTCCAGATCGGCGCGGGGCGCCGAAGAACACACGGTCGCGCTGAGGTGCAGGGACACGTAGCAATGCCGGGCGTCCACGGGCGCCGTGAGCCCATCAAGTCCGTCGAACTCGCCACGCGGGTCGAACACGCCTTCCGCGATGAAATCGACCGAACGAAGATCGACCCCCGCATGCGCTGCCAGCATCGGATAATCCGAGCCGGCGCACACAGCCGCCGCGGCAAAGATCTGCTCCCAGGGAAAGACGGCGGTCGGCGAATTGTCCTTGAGGCTCGCCGGTCGCTCCAGTAGCGGTGTTGTGTAAGGATCGCCTGATTGCGGGTCGAAGCGGTAGCGGGCACGATAGGTGCCACGCACCGCGTCACCGTGTTTCTTTAGCACGGACACGATATCTTTGACTGTGCTGACGGTTTCTCCGAAGACTACTGGCATCTTTACCTCCCTGTAAAATGAGAATTCCACTCCCTATTCCGGTCCGCGGATGCCGACGATGGTTGCCGCGGCCTGGCCCCAATCCCGACAATGTGCCGACAAGGCTCGCGCTACTTGGCAGGCGCGGCAGCCTGAGCGTCGCCGCCGAGATCCTTCTTGAAGGTCTCAAAGTCGACCTGCATGCCGTTGAAGATCGTGCTCCAGTGCCGTGACAGAGCGGCGATAGCGACGGCCTCTTCGATCTCGTCCTCCGTTGCGCCCGCCTGTTTTGCGCTCTCGGTGTCTTCCCAGATGCAATACTGGCAGGGAATTTGTGCGGAGACGGCGAGCGAGATCAGAGCCTTGACCTTCGGCGGCAGGGCGGTTTCGCTGGAGAACTGCAGAGCCTTCACCTCTGCCCAGGCGCCCGGCAGCGCTGCTTTTGAAACCTGATGGAGAAAGGTCGGCACCGAGCCGAGCGTCCGCTCGACGTCCTTATAGGTGGCGTCGACCTCAGCTTGACCGGCCCAGCCTAAGCCTGATGACAACAATGTGGCGCAGACGACAGTCGATGCGAACGCCGTGTGAAGGAGGCGGCGCGAGCGGCTGGGCCCGAGCTCGCCGTGGTGTGCGATGGAAGCAACATGGGAAACTGCGAAGGCGAACATGATCTCTCTCCTCTTTGGAACCATTTGCGTCCGGGCCAGATGATGCCCGCGTGCTGTAAGGAGTCACGGACGGGAGAAAAAGTTCGATCAGTCGTCGTCGATTCTAGGCGGACGCGGCGAAAGATGAAGATGCAAGCGTCGGGCCTTGCCGTCTCGCTGAAAGATCACCAGGACGACACCCGGCGGGCAGTGGAAAGGGTCTTCCGGCGGATTGACGAATAGTCCCTCGATCACGGTGACCTGGCTGGCGCTGAGAATGCGCTGCGGTTCCAGGCGGACGCCGGCTTCCGTGTCGGCGTCGACTTCCCAGGCAAGGAATGAGCGACCCAGCACTGGTTTGCTCGTCCCGCGGACAAGATGCAGGTCCTCTGCAAAGTGCCCAAGGAAGCGGTCACGCTCGCCATGCTGGTTGAGCCCATTGAAAATTTCGGAGTAGAATCGCTGGCGCTCGCGAGACTGCGAGCGAGCCTCTGTGTCGGCAAGGCCCGCCGTTTCCAGCAGCATCTCGGCAAGCTTGCGTTTGGCTTGCGACAAACGACTGCGAACCGTCCCAATCGGGACACCCAGAATGGCGGCCAGTTCCTCGTAAGACTGATAGCTTCCGAAATAGCGCAACATGGCGGTAGCCTGCAGCGGCTCGGGAAGCTTGCGTAGCGCGTCCCAAACCCATTCGCGAAGCGCGACTTTCTCCAGCCGCTCCTCAATGCTTGCGCGTTCGTCTGGGCGGTCTGGAATGTCGGCGGTCAAGATCTCGCGTCGTCGTCGACGCAATTGTTGCAGGCAACAGCGGTGCAACACAGTGCGAAGCCAGCCACCGACGGCTTGCGGATCCTTGAGTTCGCCGATGCGCCTCAGCGCGATCAGGAAAGTCTCATGCACAGCATCTTCGGCGTCCGACCCATAGCCGAGCATGTTCAGCGCTATCGCATAGAGCCGTGCGCGATGACGTTCCAGCAGCAGGCCGAGGCAACCACAATCGCCGCCCCGAGCGGCAAGGGCCAGTTCGGCATCACTCGGCACGATATGAGTTTCGTAGCCCATGGACTTAAGATGCATCAACTGGCGAAAAAGTTCGAATGCCAGTTCAGCTTCGTCACGATCCGTGTTCGGCGGGCACCAGTTCACCAATGACGCTTTGATGGGGTTTTGGATTGAGGTTATGACCCTCACTTCACGTCCGTAACAACCGGCCCCGAAACGGGGTCCGTGAGAACCAGGCTCGCCGCCAAGATACTCAAGCGAGATCGAAAGTGCATATGGCAGTGAGCAAGGATTGGATTCTGGCGGATGCGGGCGATCTACGCGGCTAGATTCAATCCTGTAAAACTTTTTCCAGATTTGACACCATTTCACAAAATTGTAAGATAATCATCTTCCGTCAGCGATAGGCGATGACCATGTCGATCCGCGAAGAACTGGCCAACACGACCGTGGCGTTCACCTCCGCGGAAGAGAAGATCGTCCAGGTCCTGCTCGCCGATTACCCGATGTCGGGGCTGGGCACCGCAACCCGGCTGGCACGGCGCGCCGGCGTCAGCGACCCGAGCGTGACGCGGCTGATGACCAAGCTTGGCTATGTCGGCTTTGCCGATTTCCAGGCACGCCTGCTCACCGAAGTCGAATCCAGGCTGCATTCGCCGCTTTTGATGATGGAGGCCAAGCGTCCGGGCGGCTCCAGCGAAGGCACCGCACTTGCCTATTTCCATTCGGTTTCCGACAGCCTGGAGCGTACGCGCACGGCTGTGCCGGTGCAGGCCTACACGCGCGCTGTCAACATGCTGCTCGAGAGCAAGGGCCAGGTCGTGCTGCTGGGCGGCCGGTTCAGCCGGCATATCGCCTCCATGCTGGCCGGCTATCTCCTGCAGTTCCGCTCCGGCGTGCGCGACATCGGTTCGTTGAGTCCCGCCGATTTCGACCTGTTGATCGACCTTGGCAAGCGCGACCTCCTCGTCGTGTTCGATTACCGGCGCTACCAGTCGGACGTGGTGAGCTTTGCCCAGCAGGCCAAGGAGCGCGGCGTCTCCATCCTGCTGTTCACCGATGTCTGGCTGTCGCCGATATCTGACATCGCGGACCTGACCATGGTCGCGGCGATCGACGCCAACTCGCCGTTCGACACGCTGGCGACGGCCGTTGCCCAGATGGAAACCGTCTTTGCCCACGCGCTGGAGGGCCATGGCGCCGGGGTGCGCAAGCGCATCGAGGACATCGAGAAGATCCGCAGCGCCAACGCGGTCACGCTCGATACCGTCCTATCGTCATCGGCCGACGACGCCGCCAAATCCAAAGCCACAAGGAAATAGTGTCGTTGCGCTCAGTGCAGCGATGCAAAGCGCCGCGACGCAGAAAAGGAAGCGACAATGCCCGACAACCAGACCATCATCGACGCCGTGCAGGCTGAGATCGAGACCGATCGCGACTGGTTGATCGGCCTGACCCGCGACATGGTCCGCATCCCTTCGGTCAACCCCAAATTCGAGCCCAATCCGGCGATCAACCGCGAGGCGGATGTCCAGGCGCTGCTCGAACCGATCCTCAAGCAGGACGGGTTCAGGACAGAGCAATGGGATGCCTTGCCCGGGCGGCCCAATCTGGTCGGCGAATGGGCGGGAGACGAGAGCCGCAGCCTGATCCTGTGCGGCCATATCGACGTCGTGCCGGTCGGCGCGATGAAGGACTGGTCGGTCGATCCGTTCGGCGGCGAAATCACCAATGGCCGGCTCTATGGCCGCGGCGCCGTCGACATGAAGGGCGGCGTCGCCGCTTGCATCGCCGCCGCGCGCGCGATCCGCAAGGCGGGCATCACGCTGCAGGGCCGGCTCGCCATCCACTCGGTCGTCGACGAGGAAGCCGGCGGCTTCGGCGCCATGGACGCGGTGAAGAAGGGCAAGCTCGCCAAGGCGGTGCTGGTCGCCGAACCGACCTGGGGCGATGTCCTGCCGGTCGAAGGCGGGCTGGAATGGGCGCGGGTGACGATCCGTGGCCGCAACGCCCATTCGGCGCTGCGCTACAACGAGATCTATCCGCAGCGCCACGACAAGGACCGGCTGGAGCCGGGCGTCAATGCGATCGAGATCGCCGCCCGCTTCATTGCCGCCGTGCGCCAGTATGAGCTGGACCGGACGCGAGCAAAATCGCATCCGCTGCTGCCGCTCGGCATGAACACCATCAACATCGGCGTCATGCATGGCGGCACCGGCCTTGGCGAGCACGGCCTGCCGACCGTGATGACCAACCCGGCCATCATTCCCGATGTCGCGGTGCTCGATCTCGACATGAAATTCCTGCCCGACGAGAATTCGGCCGACTACCGCCGCGATTTCGAGGCGTTCGTCCACCATTTCGCGCAGACCGATGCGTGGCTGCGCGACAACCCGCCTGCGATCCAATGGGAGCTCGGCGGGCTGCATTTTCCGCCGATGAACACGCCGGTCGACCATCCGCTGGTGAGATCGCTGATGAAGCGCAAGGCCATGGTCGGCAAGGCGCCGCAGGCGCGTGGCTTCGTCGCCGTGTGCGATGCCGCGCACTATGCCGGCGCCGGCGTCGACGGTGTCATCTTCGGCCCGTCAGGCGACGGATTTCACGGTTCCGACGAGTATGTCGAAGTCGAATCGGTGGTCGAGACCGCCAAGGTGATCGCCGCTTCGGTCATCGACTGGTGCGGCATCCGCTGAGGCGGAGCCGCCAGTCCGAAACGGTCAGGCCGGGCGCTTCAGGCGTCCGGCGACGGCGCCCCATGAAGCCTTGATCATGCCGACCAGGCCGCTCGGGTAGGCCAGCATCACGCCGATGATCAGCACCGCCGTGATCATCGGCCGCCACGCGCCGAAATCGGCCATCCATTCGGCGAAGATCGTCAGCACGAAAGAGGCGATGATGGCGCCGTAAATAGTGCTGGTGCCGCCAAGCAGCACCATCGACAGGATGATGGTCGCAAGGCTCATGCCGAAGACGTCGATCGAGGCATTGCGCTGGTAGGCGGCGTAGAAGGCGCCGGCGATGCCGGTGAAGAAGGCGCTCGCGGCAAGCGTCAGCATGCGCTGGCGCACGATCGAGACGCCGCGGCTGATGGCGTATTCCTCATTGTCGCGCAAGGCGACGATGCTGGCCCCGGTGCGTGAGCGCACGAACACGCGCAGGAACAGGGTGCTCGCCACCAGCAGCGCCAGCGCGATGTAGAAATAGGCTGATTTGCCGTCACGGACCATGTTGTGGTCGAACACGTATAGCCCGGGAATGCGCACCAACCCTTGCGTGCCGCCGGTGATGGCGGACTGGCTGATGATTACTTGCATCACCAGCTGCGCGAAGCCGAAAGTGACCAGGATGATGTAGATGCCCTTCAGCCGCAGGATCGGGATGGTCACCAGGATCGCCGCCAGGGTGGCGATGACACCGCTGGCAAACAGCGCGATCCACGGGTCGAATTCGGCCAGCTTGGTGAGCAGGCTGTAGGCATAGACGCCGATGCCGAACAGCGCCAGATGGCCGAAATTGAAGACGCCGCCATAGCCGAGGCTGAGGTCCCAGTTCGAGGCGACGATCGCATAGATGAAGGCCATGATCAGAATGTGGCGGGCATAGGTGTCGCCGAAGATCAGCGGCAGCAGTGCCAGAAAGGCGAAGCCGAGCACGAAGCCGATGGCCTCCTGCTTCCACGGCGTGCGGCCGGGAGCGATCGGGGTTGCCGCCTCTGTGTGGCTAAGGGTGATCGGCGATGTCGTGTCGGTCATGCTAGGCCTCGGGAGCGGCTGGCAAAGATGCCCTCGGGGCGCACCATCAGGGTCAGGATCAGCACGCCGAACAGCAGCGCCGGCGTCCAGTACAGGCCGAAATAATAGCTGCAGGCGGCCTCGAAGAAGCCGATCAGATAGGCGGCGAAGATCGGTCCCGAGATGCTCGATATTCCGCCGAAGACGACGACGATCAGCGCCTTGAGCAGCGGGTCGCTGCCCATCACCGGCGACATGAAACGATAGCCGCCCATGAAGATGCCGGCGAGGCCTGCAAGCGACGCGGCAATGGCGAAGGCCAGCCCATAGAGCGCGGTGACGTTCAGCCCGACCAGATGGCTGGCATCTTCATTCTGCGCCACGGCGCGCAGCGCCAGCCCGAGCCGCGTGCGGTTGAGGAACATCCAAAGTGCGGCCAGGATCAGCGGCGTGATGACGATGATGGCGATCTGGTGCAGGGAGACGCCGACGCCGCCGATGGTGGTGTTGCCGGTGATCAGCGCCGGGATCTGCTTCGAGCGCGGTCCCCAGATGGTCAGCGCGCCGTTCTCGATCAGCGACCCGGCTGCCAGCGTGGTGATGACGACGACCAGCACGATGTTGGGTCGGCCGATCAGCGGCCGCACGACACTCGCCTGCAGGATCCAGCCGACGCCGGCCATGACGACGACGGCGATGGGAAAGGCGACCGCCGCCGGCAGGCCGAGTTCGACCAGCTGCCAGGCGATGTAGGCGCCCAGCATCATGAACACGCCATGGCTGAAATTGAACACGCCGATCGTCGTCCAGACCAGAGCCAGCCCGACCGCCATCATGGCGTAGAGCGAGCCCTGGAACAGGCCGCCGAACAGGATTTCCGCCAATGCGCTCATCTTCGGATTTTCCTAATGGCCAAAATACATCGACATGATCTCGCCGTGGTCGAGGCTTTCGCCCGGCTTGATCTCGGTCGCAACGGCGCCATGGTTGACGAGGTAGAGTTGCTGCGTCAGTTCCAGCAGGAATTCGATGTCCTGCTCGACGACGATGAGCGGTACGCCGCCGCGCGAAATGTCCATGACGGAGGCGCAGAGCTCGTCCTTGATCTTGGGCGCCAGCCCAAGCGTCGGCTCGTCGAGGATCAGCAGGCGCGGATGGCTCATCAGCGCCGTGCCGATCGACACCATCTGGCGCTCGCCGCCCGACAGCGTGCGCACGCGCTGGCGCCAGCGTTCCGCCAGTTTCGGGAACAGCTTGACCACCTTTTCGCGGTTTTCCGCCTCATGCGGCCGGGCCCGCGGCGAATAGGCGCCGAGCGCCATGCAGTCGGCGATCGAGAGATCGGGAAACAGCCGGTTGCCTTGCGGCACATGGATCAGGCCGGCGCCGACGATGGCGCGTGCGCTGTGGCCGACAATGTCTTGCCCGTCGAACAGGATGCGGCCGCTCTTCGGCTGCAGAAGCCCGGAGATAGCACGCAGCAGCGTCGTCTTGCCATGGCCGTTGGGGCCGAACAGGCCGACATTGCCGAAACGGCCGGCCTCCAGCGAGATATCGTGCAGCACGGTGACGCGGCCATAGCCGGCGGTGACGCCTTCGACGCTGAGAATGGGATTCACGCCGCCGACCTCCTCGTGCCGAGATAGGCCTCGATGACGTGCGGATCGGCGATCACGCCTGCCGGATCGCCGGCGGCCAGGACGCGGCCATTGTTGAGCACCAGCAGATGCTGCGAAAGGCTCATCAGGAAAGTCAGCACGTGCTCGATCAACAGGATGGTGATGCCGCGTTCGGCGGTGCGGCGGATCAGGCCGATCGACGTCTCGATCTCGGGTTTGGTCAGGCTCGATGCCGGCTCGTCGAGCAAGAGCATGCGTGGCTGCATGGCGATCGCCGTGGCAAGCATCAGGCATTTGCGCTCGAACACGGACAATTCGCCGGCAAGCCGGCCGAACGACTGGGATCCCAGGCCGACGAACTCCAGCGCCTCGGCGGCGGCATTGCGGGCCGTGGCCGCTGTCTTTTCCTGCTTGCCGTAGCTGGCGCCGATCAGCGCGTTCTCGAATACGGTCAGCCCGTCGAAGCTGGTCTCCCGCTGAAAGGTCCGGGCAAGGCCGAGGCGCGCGATGGCGTGTCCCGATTTGCCGTTTATGGCAATGCCGTCAAAGCGGATGTTGCCCCGGTCGGGCCCGAACGGGATGCCGGTGATGATGTTGAACAGCGTGCTCTTGCCGCTGCCGTTCGGGCCGGCGATACCGAAGATCTCGCCGGCCTCGACCTTGAACGACACGCCATCGACGGCCTTCAGCGAACCGAAGGCCTTCGACACGTCGTCCAGTTCAAGCAGGGCCATTCCCTACTTCATCCAGGGCTGGAGCTTGAAGGCGCCGGTGGCATATTTCTCAGGCGAGATCAGCGTGCGCTGGCCATCCCAGATCTGGAAGAAGGTGATCGGAATATAGTCGTCGCCCTGCGTGGCCAGGTGGGTGGCGGGATCGAATTTCAGCCGCCCTTCCGCGACCTGCTTGTCGGTCTCCGACAGCGCCTTCATGATCGCCGCATGGTCGGATGCGCCCCCGACCTTCTTGACCGCATCGAAATAGACATTGGTCATTTCGTAGAGGCCGACGCCGTAGGTGCCGCTCTCGACGCCGTATTTTGCCTTGAACTTGGCTGCCACCTCATCGGCGCGCGGGTTCTTCGGCGTCGTCAGCGCGCCGCCGAGCAGGTTGTAGATGATGCCATCCGATTTCTTGCCGGTCAGCTCGACGAATTCCGGAACGCTCGGCGCGTATTGCAGGAAGACGAGGCTCTTGGTCGGCTGCTCGAGGAACTGGTTGAGGAACGACGCCGAATTGCCCGGCAGATAGTCGGTGTTGATGACGACATCGGGAACGTTCTCGCGCACCTTGGCGAGGATCGAACGCCAGTCGGTCACTTCGCCGAAGGGTACGATCTCGTCGACGGTGATGGTCCAGCCCTTCTCCTTGAACGTCTTCTTCATGCCTTCGGAGATGGTCTTCGAATAGGCATTGTCGGACGAGATGATGGCGACCTTCTTGGTCGGCAGGGTGATCTTGCCGTCGGCCGCGAGCTTCTCGACGAACAGGGTGACGTCGGTGTTGTAGGCGTCGAAGGAAGGCGTCAGTGACCAGCAGCACATGTATTTGTCGGGGCTCGGCGCGATGATGTCCCTGGTCTGCTGCGAGGTGGCCGCCAGCATGTAGGGCATTTCCGCCTCGGCCATGTTGTCGATCTCGAAATTGGTCAGGCTGGCATAGCCGGTCAGCATGAAGTGTACGCCCGGATCGCCAAGCAGGCGTTCGACGGCGC
>NZ_RZPF01000580.1:0-4308 GCF_004022735.1 Mesorhizobium sp. M7A.F.Ca.AU.001.01.1.1 | reverse complement strand
CTACATGCACTGCGCAAAAGCCTTCATGCGCTCGGATTTGTGGAAGCCGGAAACCTGGTACGACCGCGCGACGCTGCCGACGCTCGGCCAGATCATGCGCGATCAGCTGGCGGTTGCCGATTCCGCCGAGGCGACCGACCGCTGGCTCGACGAGGAATACAAGAAGACGATGTGGTAGTTTTTGCGGACGCGATTCGCGTCTGGACCGATTCCATACCTTGCTGAACATCCTTGCCATTTCCGGCAGCCTGCGCGCGGCCTCCACAAATTCGGCGCTGATCGCCACACTGGCGCGCGAAGCGCCGTCCGGCTGCCGCGTCACCGTCCATGACGGGCTTGGCCGTTTGCCGATCTTCAATCCCGACGATGAAGGCGAGCGGACACCGCTCGAAGCCTCCAAGCTGATCCATGCCGTCAGTCGAGCCGACGGCCTGATCATCTCCTGTCCGGAATATGCCCATGGCGTGCCGGGCGGGCTGAAGAACGCGCTCGACTGGCTGGTCTCGCGCGATGCCGCCGTCGCCAAGCCCGCCATGCTGGTACACGCCTCGCCGCGCTCGCTGTTCGCCCGCGCCGCATTGGCTGAGATCATGCGCACCATGTCGTTCGCGCTTTACGACGATGTGCTGGAGATCGCCCTGCTCGGCAGGAAGCCGCCGGAGGTGGCGGGCATCCTGGCGGCGCCGGCGAACCGGCAGGCGATGCATGATGCACTGAATGCCTTCGCGGAGTTTATCCGCTCGCGTTGAGCGGCGGCCTCTCTTCCTTCTCCCCTTGTGGGTCCGAAGGACGGGGCGAGACCCGTGGCTCGCCCCAGGGTGGTGGCCTCGCGAGCGAGGTCGGATGAGGGATGTTCCAGCTTGGCACTGACGGCAATCCGTCACCCACCCTCAACCGTCTCGGCCTCCCAAAAGGGGAGAAGGAAAGATCGCGCATTACCCCTTTCGCAGCGTCTCCACATCGGTCTTCCCAACGTACCAATCGCGGGCGTTGACCTCTTCAAAAACCACCCAGACATCGTCGTTGCTCAGCCCGGTGGCGTCCATGATGGCCGCGGTGACCTTCTTGGCGATATCCGCCTTCTTGCCCGCCGGATCGGCGGCGATCACTTCCTTGACGATGCGGATGTTGACGAATGGCATTTCTTGTCCTCCCGGGGATGTTCGTGCTCACGACCCGCTTCGATGAAACCGTCGAACGGTCGCCAGTGTTCAACTCTCAGTATGTCTTGGCGCCGTTGACCATCAGCCGCACCATGTAGAGCGACGTGGTGCCGGCGATGTAGAGGCAATTCAGCTTGTTGCCGCCGAACACGCAATTGGCGGTGACTTCCGGCACCTTGACCTTGCCGATCAGCGTGCCGTCCGGATCGTAGCAATGGATGCCATCGGCGGCACTGGTCCAGATGCGGCCGTCCTCGTCGAGCCTGAAGCCGTCGAACAGGCCGGCGGTGCAGTCGGCGAAGACTTTTTCGCCGGAGACTTTCTTGCCGCCCTTGCCGACATTGAACACCCGCATATGCGCCGGATTCTGCGCGCCATGCGTGCGGCCGGTATCGACGACATAAAGCTTGCTCTCGTCCAGCGAGAAGGCGAGGCCGTTGGGCCTGACCATGTCGGTGATGACGGCTTCGAGCTCGCCGGTGCCGGGATCGACCCGGTAGACGTGGCAGGCGCCGATTTCGCTCTCAGCCCTGTCGCCCTCATAATCCGTATCGATGCCGTAGCTTGGATCGGTGAACCAGATGGAACCGTCGGATTTCACCACCGCGTCGTTGGGCGAATTCAGCCGCTTGCCTTTCCATTTGGCCGCGATCGTGGTGACCGAGCCGTCGAACTCGGTGCGGCTGACGCGGCGGCCCGAATGCTCGCAGGTGATCAGCCGGCCCTGCCGGTCGACGGTGTTGCCGTTCGAGTTGCCGGACGGCTGCCGGAAGACGCTGACATTGCCGTCGGTCTCGTCATAACGCAGCATGCGATTGTTGGGGATGTCGGACCAGACGACATAGCGGCCGGCGGCGAACCAGGCCGGCCCCTCCGCCCACTGGCATCCGGTGAACAGCTTCTCGACCTGCGCGTTGCCGTTGAACAGGCGCGCGAAGCGCGGATCGAGAATTTCATAATAGTCTGCGGCCGCCATGCTTTCCTCCCGGCATCAATGACAGGGATCAAGCCAGCCGGAGGGACAGAAGGCAATGTGGGTACGCACAGTGTCCCACAAAAGATCGCTTGCCGGCTCTGCGCATGACGTTAGCGCCGCATTAACCGGCTATGCGTCCAGCGCAATGGTGCATTGCAACATCTTCTTTTTGCAATGCACCATTACTATGTCATGCTTCGTATCGATCAAGGGAGGAAGAAACCGCCGCCGAAATGCGGCGCCAAAAAGGAACCTTGCTATGATCCTCGACAGTCTCATGACCCGCGCTCGCAACAGCATTGCCAAGCGCAAGCACTACAACCGCCTTGTCGCCGAAATCGACAGCTTTTCCAGCCGCGATCTGGCCGACATGCGCGCCGACCGCTCGGAAATGCTCTACCAGATCCACAAGCAGATCTACGGCTGATCTCAAGCCCGATAAGACGCGCCGCCAAGGTGCGTTGAGATTCAGGTCAGGCCGAGTCGAAAACGGTGGTTTCCGAGAACCGGAGCGGAGCGTACTTTTGGTACGCGAGCACCGGAAGCGCAGGAAGCCGCTGTTTGCAGGCCGGCATCACCTGAATATCAATGCGCCGCCAGTGCCTTGTCGATCTGCGGCAACAGCAACGCCTGCACCGTCTCGGGCGTCAGCGGGCCGACATGTTTGTAGGCGATCTTGCCGTCCTTGCCGATGACGAAGGTTTCCGGCACGCCGTAGACGCCCCAGTCGATCGCCGCGCGGCCCGCTTCGTCGACCCCTATCGCCTGGAACGGATTGCCGAGATCGCCGAGGAACCGGCGTGCGTTTTCGGGCCGGTCCTTGTAGTTCAGCGCTGCCATGGTGAAACGCTTATCCTGCGACAACGCCAGAAGCACCGGGTGCTCTTCGCGGCATGGCGCGCACCACGACGCGAAGACGTTGACCAATGTGACCTTGCCGGCGAAGGTTTTCGAATCGAGCCCCGGCAGGTTTGAGCCCTCCAGCGCCGGCAGGCTGGTTTGCGGCGCAGGCAGGCCGATCAGGGCCGACGGCACTTCCGAAGCATCGCGCCCCGACAGCAGTTGCGACAGGAACAGTCCGGCCAGGCCGAGGAAGATCAGCAGCGGCAGAAGCACGAACAGGCGACGACTGGGCGGCGGCGTTTCCGTTTCGGTGCTCATGGCTTGGCGACCTTGTCGGAGCGACGCCTCACGCCGGACGCCTCCAGTTCGGCAAGCTCACGCTTGCGCGCCCGCTGGTCGAGCAGGATCCAGCCGATCAATCCGGCCAGCACCACGGCAGTGATGCCATAGGCGGCGGTCACGTAGAGTGCATGCGCACTCATGCGGCAGGTCCCGCTGAAGTGGGGCCTTCCAAGCCGATCATGTCGCCCAGTCTAGACATGCTTTTCCTTAGCCTCGCTCCGTCGGCTTCGCAATCGGTCGCCGAGCCGCAGTCATACGCTGCGTCAATCCGTGCCATGGCGCAGCGCCAGCGCCGCCGAGACCGGACCCAGCACGCCAAGAAACAGGGTCAGCGCGGCAAGAATGAGGAAGGGCTGCAGAAACGGGTCGGGATTGGCGGTCGCCCCATAGCTTGCCGAAACGCCGAAGATCAGCACCGGGATGGTCAGTGGCAGCACCAGCACCGAGATCAGCAGCCCGCCACGCGGCAGCGCCACCGCCACCGCCGCACCGGCGGCGCCGATGAACGTGATGGCCGGCGTGCCGACCAGCAGCGTCAGCGCCGTGGCGCCGATGCCGAGCGGCTCCATGTTCATGAACAGGCCGAGCAAGGGAGCCGCAATGACCAGCGGCAGCACGCTGCCCGCCCAATGCGCCAGGCATTTCACCAGCACTGTCAGAGCCAGCATATGGCGATCGTTGCCGAGCACCAGGAGATCGAGCGAACCGTCCTCGCGATCGGCCTGGAACAACCGGTCGAGCCCGAGCAGGCAGGACAACAGCGCGCCGATCCACAGGATGGCCGGTCCGATGCGGGCCAGCAGCTTCAGGTCCGGCCCGACCCCGAACGGGATGGTGACGATGACGGCGAGGAAGAAGATGACCCCGGTCAGCGCTCCGCCGCCGGCACGAATGTTGAGGCGGATGTCGCGCAGGAAGAGCGCTAGCATGGTTTGAGATGCTTTCGCCCAGACACCATCAACCGGCTTCCCCCATCCTCAACTC
>NZ_RZPF01000579.1:0-4312 GCF_004022735.1 Mesorhizobium sp. M7A.F.Ca.AU.001.01.1.1 | reverse complement strand
GCTGAAACTGGTCGGCAAGCGGCCGTTCCAGTCGATGCTCGATCTCGGCACCGGCACCGGGCGGCTGCTCGAAATCTTCTCGCCGCTCTATCGGCGCGGTGTCGGGATCGACATGTCGCGCGAGATGCTGACCGTGGCGCGCGCCAATCTCGACAAGGCCGGCGTTTCGAACGCGCAGGTTCGGCAGGGCGACATCTTCGCGCCGCCGGTCGAGCGCGATGCCTTCGATCTCGTCACCATCCATCAGGTGCTGCACTATCTCGACGATCCCGCCCGCGCCATCCACGAGGCGGCGCGGCTTTTGCGTCCGGCAGGACGCCTGGTCATCGTCGATTTCGCGCCGCATGCGCTGGAATTCCTGCGCGAGGAGCATGCGCATATGCGGCTCGGCTTTTCCGACCGGCAGATCGCCGACTGGTTTTCGGAAGCCGGCCTCGATCTCGAAGATGCCCAGGAGTTCGAGCCGCGCGGTGGCAATGAGGCGAGGCTCACTGTGAAACTCTGGCTCGGCCGCGATCGGCGCCTGCTGATTGCCGATCCTTCCAACGACACAAGGCAGGCCAAAGCGAACTCGATGGGGGAAATCGCATGAACCAGTTCCGCTTTTCCCGCCGCCCCGACATCGGCGACAAGGTCAGGGTTTCCTTCGAATTCTTCCCGCCGAAGACGGACGAGATGGAAGCGAGGCTGTGGGAGACGGTCACAAGGCTGGAGCCGCTGAAGCCGAAATTCGTCTCGGTGACTTACGGCGCCGGCGGCTCGACACGGGAGCGCACCGCGCGCACTGTAAAGCGCATCCTGACGGAAACCGGTATTCCTGCAGCGGCGCATCTGACCTGCGTCGGGGCAACGCGCGACGAGGTCGATGCGGTCATCCAGGATTACAAATCGATCGGCATCAACCGGTTCGTGGCGCTGCGCGGCGACCCGGCCTCCGGCGTCGGCGAGCCCTACCGGCCGCATCCCGGTGGCTACGAGAATGGCGCGGAACTGGTCGCCGGGCTCAAGACGATCGCGGATTTCGACATCTCCGTCGCGGCTTATCCGGAAAAGCATCCGCAAAGCCCCGATTTCGCCACCGACATCGAGATGCTGAAGCGCAAGGTCGACAATGGCGCGACGCGGGCGATCACCCAGTTCTTCTTCGACAACGATCTCTACGAGCGCTATGTCGAGCGCGTTCGCCGCGCCGGCATCTACATCCCGATCGTGCCGGGCATCCAGCCGGTTCACAGTTTCAAGCAGGTCGCGAACTTTTCCGCGAGGGCGGGCGCGCATGTGCCCGGCTGGCTGGCGGAGCGTTTCGAAGGCCTCGACAAGGACCCGCAGACGCATGCGCTGGTGGCATCGGCGGTGGCAGCCGAACAGGTCATGGACCTGGTCGAGCGCGGTGTCGGCGATTTCCACTTCTACACCATGAACCGCGCCGATCTGGTCTTTGCCATCTGCCATATGATCGGTATTCGCTCGCACGAGGCGGCGGCCGCCGGATCAGCCGCGGCATGAGGTCGGGCTCAACAACAAAAGGCCGGGAAAAACCCGGCCTTTTGAATTGGTTGGACTATTTGGGTGCTGGTCTTCCCCGCTTTGGCGGTCAGGGAAGGAAGCCCATAATGAGGGCTCCGATAAAGGCGAACGCAGCACAGATCATCAATGCGTTGATAGGCCTCGTAAGTCCCATGACATAGCCTCCTCTTAAAGAGCTATGTCATGGAGTCTAGGTTCATTTGTGCCACAGGCAAGCGGAAAATGTGCTGCATTGCGACGTGATTGTGAAATCCGCGACATGTCTTTTGCCGTTAGGCTTTGAAACTCCTAGGCAAATACCGACTTCAGACCTGTGAATAAAATGTGGCCGGCTCGTGTCGCTGCCGTGTCATGGCAGCGCTACCGCCGCGAAAGTCGAATGCGACTTTCGCGGCGATGTGGGGGTTCAAAGGACGCGCTAACGTCTTCCAAGGACGCGCCCGTCGATGGTGATGAGGCCGAGCGCGATCAGCACCACCCCGCCGATTTCGAACAGCTCCAGCCGCTCGCCTAGGAACAGGAAGCCGAGCAGCATGGCGCTGGCCGGCACAACAAGCGTGACCAGCGAGGCGTTGGTAGCGCCCGCCGAGGCGACGAGGTTGAAATAGAGGATGTAGGCGACGGCTGTGGACAGAAGTGCCAGCGCCAGCACCGCCGCCCAGACCGGCGGCGAGGCCGAGAACAGGCCGGATGGGCCGTAGGTGAAGAGCACGATCGGGATCATGATGATGGTCGAAGCGGTCAACTGCCCGGTGGCGACGACCGGCGAGGGCACGCCCTTGAAGCGGCGGGCGACCATCAGCGCAATGCCATAGGACAGTGAAGCGCCGATCAGCGCGAATTTGGCCCAGACCGGGCCGCCGAGCCCGGCAAGCAGGCCGGGGCCGATCATGACGGCCGTACCGGCGATGCCGAGCGCAATGCCGGCGAGCTTGTTCCAGGAGAGCTTTTCGTCCGATGTCAGCGCATTGGCGAGAATCAATGTCCAGAACGGCGTCGTGGCGTTGAGCACCGAGGCGACGCCGGCGCCAAGCTCCGTCTGGCCGGCGAAGATCAGCGAAAAGGGCACCACATTGTTGGTGAGCGCCAGCAGGAAGAACAGGCCTGCATGCGGAAGCGCGAGGCGGAAGGACGGGCCGCACAGGCCGAGATAGATCTGTAGCGCGATCGCGGCGATGGCGACGCGAAACAGCACCAGCACCAGCGGGGGGAGTTCGGCCACCGCGATGCGGGCAAAGAAGAACGAGCCGCCCCAGATCGCGCCGAGCAGCAGGAGCTGCCCCCAGTCCTTGAGCACCATCGGCCCGCGCGGTGCTGATGTCGCGGCTATTGTCATGTGAGTCGCCCTCCCAGACGGCCTGAATGCCAGTCAGTCAGGCAGAAGCCATATCGGACTCAGTGACAAGAGCCACCCGAAACCTGATCGCTGGCAAACGTTGCTGGCAAAGACCCAGCGCCCCAGCGTCAGCCGCACGAGACACA
Source organism: Mesorhizobium sp. M7A.F.Ca.AU.001.01.1.1 (assembly GCF_004022735.1). Lineage (NCBI taxonomy): Bacteria > Pseudomonadati > Pseudomonadota > Alphaproteobacteria > Hyphomicrobiales > Phyllobacteriaceae > Mesorhizobium > Mesorhizobium sp. M7A.F.Ca.AU.001.01.1.1. Next base: position 1,303 of record NZ_RZPF01000579.1, on the reverse strand, counting down.
GAATTGTTTTCATTAGCCGCTAGCTTGGATTAATTGTGCGCAGCCGAAGTGAGGATTCGTCCATGCAGCGATTCGAGAATGCCCGCGAGGCGGCACTGGCGCTTCGTCCGGACGATCCGGTCTATTGCTTCCGCCCGCAAGTGCTGATGGCGGATGCCAGGCAGTTCATGGGCATGTTCCCCGGCAAGACCGCCTATGCGGTCAAGACCAATGGCGAGCAGATCGTGCTGAAGACGCTGGTCGAAGCCGGCGTCAAGGCTTTCGACGTCGCTTCGCCGGGCGAGTTCGCCGCCGTGCGTGCCGTTTCCCCCGATGCCGAGATGCTCTACATGCACCCGGTCAAGGCGCAGTCGGACATCAAGCTGGCGCTGGAGAAATACGCCATCCGCGTCATTTCGCTCGATCATGAGGACGAGATCACCAAGCTGACGCGAGTGGTGCGGGCTCTCGACATCGATCCGGGCTCGATCAGCGTGTTCGTGCGGGTGCAGACCAAGGGGCATGCCGCCTACGAACTGTCGAAGAAGTTCGGCGCCGGGCCGGCGTATGCCGTCGAGCTCGCGGAGCGGCTGAGCCGTACCGGCTACAAGGTCGGCCTGTGCTTCCATGTCGGCAGCCAGATCGAGGATCCCGATACCTATGAGCGGGCGCTGGCTTCCGCCGACTGGGTGCGCAACCGGCTGACCTTCGATATTGCCGGGCTCGATGTCGGCGGCGGTTTCCCCGCCGAATACGGCCACGACCCTAACCGCAAGCAGATCGAGATGCCGTCGCTTGGCCAGATCATGTCGCGGCTGTCGGGCGATCTGAAGGAGTATCAGTTCGACCAGATGCCGCTGGTGGCTGAGCCCGGCCGGGTGATCGTGGCGCGCTGCCTGTCGTTGATCGTGCGGGTGCTGCTGCGCAAGGGCAAGCGGCTCTACATCAATGACGGCATCTGGGCATCGCTGTCGGATTCATGGACCGGCAAGATCACGCTGCCGGCGCGCTTCATTCCCGACCCGGCGATCCGCTCGCGCAATGGCGAGGAGAAGAACATCGTGCCGTTCAAGGTCTGCGGCGCGGCCTGCGATTCCGTCGACATCCTGTCGCGGCCGTTCTGGCTGCCGGAAACGGTCGATACCGGCGACTGGATCGAGATCGGCCATATCGGCGCGTATTCGCTGTCGCTGAGGACCCGCTTCAACGGCTTCTATCCCGACACCTTCGTCGAGGTGACGACGCCGTTCGACGAGGGCGACGCGCCACAGGGTTTTGCCAGTTTGGAGACGATGGCGGATTGAGGGGAATAAGGCAGTAGGGG
>NZ_RZPF01000578.1:0-4316 GCF_004022735.1 Mesorhizobium sp. M7A.F.Ca.AU.001.01.1.1 | reverse complement strand
TGATGCCGGGCGACAACATCACGGTCGATGTCGAGCTGATCGTGCCGATCGCCATGGAAGAGAAGCTGCGCTTCGCTATCCGTGAAGGCGGCCGCACCGTCGGTGCCGGCATCGTCGTCACCATCAAGGAATAACCGAGCCCGGCATTCGCCGGATCGACAAGAAAGGGCGGTCTTCGGGCCGCCCTTTTTGTTTGCCGGGCTATCGGCTGCCGCCCCGTCGGCCGAAGCCTGTTGCAAGGCTCTGGACCTCGTCTAGTATAGGTTGCATCAAGGGGCTTTTTCCAAATGGTTCCAAGGCGGTATTTTCATCGTCGGGCATTGTGGCCGCTGGCTCTGACCTGGCTGATTGCGCTGCTTGCCACAGGCCCGGCAGCCTTCGCGGCGGATGCGGCGCCGGATCTTGGGCCGACGATGCGGTTCGGCATTGTCCGCAGCAACGCAGCGGGGTGCGAGCCGATCTGTCCGGAATGGATATCGGCCGAGGGCTCCATAGAAGCCGGAACTCCGGCGCTCTTCAAACGCATGCTGAAGACGCTTGGCGGGCGGAAACTGCCTGTTGTCGTGGATTCTCCCGGCGGCAATGTCGAGGCGGCGCTGACGCTTGGCCGGCTGATCCGCAAGAACAAGCTCGATATCGCCATCGGCAAGACGGTGTTTTCCAGCTGCCAGCCCGACGCGAAGGGGTGCCAGGACCGTGACGCCCGCTACTTCGGCGATGTCATCGACTATGGCGCCATGTGCAATTCCGCCTGTCCTCTGATGTTTGCCGGCGGCATCAGGCGAGTGGCCGGCGAATGGGCCTATCTCGGCGTCCATCAGATCACCACGACCTACATCCGCACGAAATTGCAATACCGGACCACCTACCGGATCGTCGGGGGCAAGAAGAAGATCCTCAACACGAAGATCGTCAGCCGCAAGAACGCCGGCAGCTACAAGACCTACGAAATGAGCAAGTCGGTGGAGAAAAAGCTGGCGGCCTACCTGGACCAGATGGGCATCGAACAAAGCATGCTCGAAACGATGAAGGGCACCCCGGCCAGCGAAATCCACCAGATCGCCCTCGATGACATGCTGGCGATGAAGCTGGTCACCAGCACGGACGCCGTGGGCCTGTTGACCGCGGCGAGCCTGTGCGAACCCGGCCGCCTGGCCACGAATTGCCGGGAAGTGCCGGGGAACAAGCCTGATGGCCTGATGGCGACCGCGGCCAGGCCTACTCCGCCAGCGATCGAACCCGAGGCGGCGCGGCGCGATGAAGACATGCGCTTCGTTGTCGTTCGCGGCACCAATCCGCTCTGCAATCCAGACTGCCCGGAATGGATCTCGGCGGAAGGCGCGATCACCCCCCAGACCCCGCAGAAGCTGCGCCAGCTGCTCGCCACGCTCGGCAAACGGCAACTGCCTGTCGTGATCAGCTCGAAGGGAGGCGACCTGTTCAGCGCCCTGGCGGCGGGACGGCTTATCCATGAAAAGAAGCTCGACGTCGCCGTTGGCCGCACCGATTTCGTCGGCTGTGACCCAGGAGCGTGGAATTGCCTGGCCAAGGAGGGCGCCTATGCCGGGCTGAGCATCGATGCGGGCGTGGAGTGCGATTCGGCCTGCGCGCTCATGCTTGCCGGCGGCATCAGGCGGCTTGTCGGTCCCCAGGCGCGACTTAGCCTCTACCCGATGGGGCAAAAGCTGATGGTCAAGGCCTACCTGGAGGAGATGGCGATCAGTTCCGCCCTGTTCGCGGCGATCGAGCGGCGCTCGGTCGAGCGCCGGCTGGAACCCGACATGATGCTGAAGGTTGGCCTGACGACGAGCCTGCAATCGGTCGACGCGCTGACCGGCGCCACCATTTGCGAGGCGGTGCCAAGACCCGAGAATTGCCGGATCCGGCCTTCCGCCAATGCCGAGGCTGACGCGCCGGCCAAATTGTAGTGGGCGACGGAGCCCGAAACTGGCCATCGAGGCAGGTTGAGCCGCTTTCGATTTTTCCGCTATCGTCGCTGCTGGCGGCTTCAGGCAGGCGGAGGATCGAGAATGGGCCAGGATATCCCGACACTCTACGAATGGGCCGGCGGCAGCGAGGCTTTGAACCGGCTCACCCAGACCTTCTATGACAAGGTGGCGCAGGACCCGATCGTCGGGCCGGTGTTCAAGACCATGTCGCCGGATCACCCCGCCCATGTCGCGGCCTTCATCGGCGAGGTTTTCGGCGGACCGAAGACCTACAGCGAGCAGTTCGGCGGCCACCGCGAGATGGTCATGCACCATCTGGGCAAGCATCTGAGCGAAGAGCAGCGCCGCCGCTGGATCAGCCTCCTGGCCGATGCCGCCGACGCGGTCGGCCTGCCTGACGATCCGGAATTCCGTTCGGCCTTCATGGGCTATGTCGAATGGGGATCGCGCCTGGCCAAGATGAACTCCAATCTCGGCGAAACCTGCGATCCGCAGACGGAACCGATGCCGGCCTGGGGCTGGGGTGTGCCGGGCGGCCCCTATCAGCCACCGGGTACAAACTAGCGTCCAGTCGCCATGGAGGTGTTGGGCTGATGCCGGAAGATGTGAAGATCATACGTTGGCGCGAGTGGGACGGACCGGGTCTCGAACATTTGGTGCTGCAGGAGCGGGCAGGGGAGGTCTCGGCCGACTCTGTCGCAGTCTGCTCCGGGCAAACGCCTTTTGCCGTCCGTTACCGCATCGTTTGCGATGTCGGCTGGCACGCCAGGCGTGTCGTTGTCGATATGATCGGTAGCGGCCGCACGCTTGTTCTTGCCGCCGATGGCGATGGTCGCTGGACCAGGGACGGCCTGCCGATGCCGGAGCTCGATGGCATTTTCGATCCCGACCTGACCATCACGCCGTTCACCAACACGCTGCCGATCCGGCGATTGCAGCTTTCCGCCGGGCAGAGTGCCGAGATAACCACTGCCTTCATCGACTTCCCCGCCCTCACGGTCGTCGCCAACCCGCAGCGCTACACATGCCTCGAAGAGGGCAGGCGATATCTCTATGAATCGCGCGCCAGCGACTTCAGGCGGGAACTTGAAATCGACCGCAACGGGCTGGTTGTCGACTATCCCGATTTCTGGCGCAGAGGTTAAGGCGTGTTTGCATGCAAACCGCTCTTTACAGAGCGTGCGGAAGCTTTTAGGAAGCGCCTGCTGCGCCGACATGCGCACGTACGGGCATAGCTCAGTTGGTAGAGCGGCGGTCTCCAAAACCGCAGGTCGTAGGTTCGAGCCCTGCTGCCCGTGCCATTCCCTGAATGGCATTCAACCCAATGTCTCGCCGTTTCGGAATGGCGTTCAAAACGATATTTCCATGGTCCGGCCTTTGAAAATCGGCGACCCGCTTGCCATATAGGGTCGATTGGGGCATAAGAGCGCCATAGCCGGGACGGAACGACTGGATGGTTCCGAGGCGGTGTTTGGTCATAAAGCGGAGACTTGCCACTTGCGTGGATCAAGAATCGGTTTTATGTAGACGAAACAGACACGCGACGCGTGGAGCTGGGAAACCGGCTTTACGCGTCTGATTTGCATGGGCGAAATGATTGCGCTGATTCGGCGCGAAATTCGCTCAGGCGGCACGTCCCGGCCAGCGGGATCATCCAGGAGACCCGGCCAACGGGTCTTGAAGACAGAGCGGCATATGGCTTCGAAAACCACAAATCCTTTCGTCTTTCTCCAGCAGGTTCGCGCGGAGACCGCCAAGGTGACTTGGCCGTCGCGGCGCGAAACGATGATCTCGACGGTGATGGTTCTGGCCTTCGCAGTGATCGCGATGATCTTTTTCTTCACCGCTGATCAGCTCATGGGCCTCGCGGTCGAACAGATTCTGGGCATCGGACGCTAAGTCCGGCGATTACGGAGAAGTCTTGAAATGACCGCGCGCTGGTACATCGTCCACGCCTATTCGAACTTTGAAAAGAAGGTCGCCGAGGATATCGAGAACAAGGCCAAGCAGAAGGGCCTGTCTGCCGACATCCACCAGATCGTGGTTCCGACCGAGAAGGTCGTCGAAGTTCGCCGCGGCCGCAAGGTCGATGCCGAGCGCAAGTTCTTCCCGGGCTATGTGCTGCTGAAGGCCAATCTGACCGACGCCGTGTTCTCGCTGGTCAAGAACACGCCGAAGGTCACCGGCTTCCTGGGTGACTCCAAGCCGGTGCCGATCACCGAGGCGGAAGCGCAGCGCATCCTGAACCAGGTGCAGGAAGGCGTCGAGCGGCCCAAGCCCTCGGTCACGTTCGAGATCGGCGAAGCGATCCGCGTTTCGGATGGTCCCTTCGCGTCGTTCAACGGTTTCGTCCAGGAAGTGGACGAG
>NZ_RZPF01000577.1:0-4323 GCF_004022735.1 Mesorhizobium sp. M7A.F.Ca.AU.001.01.1.1 | reverse complement strand
GCGAGGGCAAGGTCATCATCTACGTCTCGCACAGGCTCGACGAAGTGTTCCGGCTCTGCGACAGCCTGACCGTGCTGCGCGACGGCAAGCTGGCGGCGCACCATGCGTCGCTGAAAGGCGTCACCCGCGACCAGGTCGTCGCCGAAATGGTCGGCCGCGAGATTTCGGATATCTGGGGTTTTCGCGCACGAAAAACGGGCGATGTCCGCCTGAAGGTCGACGCTCTCAGCGGCCCCAAACTGAAGACGCCGGCCAGTTTCGAGGCGAGGGCAGGCGAGATCGTCGGCTTCTTCGGCCTGATCGGCGCCGGGCGCTCGGAACTGATGCGTCTGGTCTATGGCGCCGATCCGCGCTCGGGCGGCACCATCACCGTCGATGGCAAGCTGGTCCCTGCCACCGATCCGCGTGGTACGATCCGGGCCGGCATCGTGCTGTGTTCGGAGGATCGCAAGCATGACGGCATCATCCAGGGCCGCTCGGTCGAGGAGAACATCAACATCTCGTCGCGGCGCCATCACACGCGCTTCGGCGTGTTGAACCGCGCCAGCGAGATCGCCACCGCCGAAACCTTCATCAAGAAGCTCAAGGTGCGCACGCCGTCGCGCAAGCAGGACATCATCAACCTCTCCGGCGGCAACCAGCAGAAGGTCATTCTTGGCCGCTGGCTGTCCGAACAAGGGGTGCGGGTTCTCATTGTCGACGAGCCGACGCGCGGCATCGACGTCGGTGCCAAATCGGAAATCTATGAACTGCTCTACCAGCTTGCGCAGGACGGCATGGCGATCGTTGTCGTCTCGTCCGAACTGCCGGAGGTGATGGGCATCTGCGATCGCATTCTGGTGATGTGCGGCGGCCGCGTCAGCGCCGAGCTCACCCGCGACCAGTTCGCCGAAAGGGCGATCCTGGCCGCCGCTCTCCCCGATCAGAAAACCCCCGACGCGATCGCATCTTGAGGACTTTTGGCATGACCGACCAGTTGAAAAAAATCCTGCTCGGCGAACAGGGCCTCGTCGTCATCTTTGTCGTCGCCTTCGCGCTGGTCTCGGCTCTGGTGCCGAATTTCCTCACCGACCGCAATATGCTCGGCCTGCTGCAGTCGGTGGTCACCGTCGGTATCGTCGCCTGCACCATGATGTTCTGCCTTGCCGCACGCGACTTCGACCTGTCGGTCGGCTCCATCGTCGCCTTTGCCGGCATGGTCGCTGTGATGGCGTCGAATTACACCGGCTCGATCCTGCTTGGCCTCTTGGCGGCAATTGCCAGCGGCGCCTTCGTCGGCTTCATCAATGGCGTCGTCATCGCCAAATTCCGCATCAACGCGCTGATCACGACGCTGGCCACCATGCAGATCGTGCGCGGGTTTGCGCTGATTGCGTCCGACGGCCGCGCCGTCGGCATCAACAGCCCGGATTTCTACCAGCTCGCGCTGTCCAAACTGCTCGGCATTCCGACGCCGGTCTGGGTGCTCGCCATCCTGTTTTTCATCTTCGGCTTCGTCCTCAACCGCACCGTCTTCGGCAAGAACACATTGGCCATCGGCGGCAATCCGGAGGCTTCGCGCCTTGCCGGCGTCAATGTCGACCGGACGCGCATCTGGATTTTTGCGCTGCAAGGCGTCGTCTGCGGCATCGCCGGCATCCTGCTGGCGTCGCGCATCACCTCGGGCCAGCCCAACGCGGCGGTCGGACTGGAACTCTCGGTCATCTCGGCCTGCGTGCTCGGCGGCGTCTCGCTTGCCGGCGGCCGCGCCACCATGTCGGGCGTCATCGTCGGCGTGCTGATCATGGGCATCGCCGAGAACGCCATGAACCTGCTCAACATCCCGGCCTTTTACCAGTACATCGTGCGCGGCGTTATTTTGCTGCTGGCCGTGCTGCTCGACAATCTGCGCTCGTCGGCTTTGGGCCGGCGTTGACTCGGGGCAGGGCATGTCGGCTGGAATACTACTGGAAAGCAATCGGCTGTGCGTCGAGATCAGCCCCTCTGGCAGCGCAATCGTCAACGGCCATACGGCCGACGGGGTGCCATTCCTGCGTCCCTACCAAGGCGAGGCCGAGTTCGACGTTGTGCACTGCGCTTGCTTTCCGATGGTGCCGATCGGCAATCGCGTCGAGGGCAATGCGTTTTCCTGCGGCGGTCAAAACTTCACGCTGGCGCCCAACACGACTGATCCTTTCTATATTCACGGTGACGGCTGGCAGGCGAACTGGAAGGTCGAGGAGCATCGCGTCGACCGCCTCCATTTGGCCTTCGATCATCCGCGCGGCGTCGACTCGCCCTATGTCTACCATGCGCGACAGTCGTTCCGGCTCGCCGGCGCGCGGCTGGAACTCCGGCTTGCCGTCGAAAATACCGGCGTCATTCCACTGCCATTCGGCCTCGGTTTCCATCCATTCTTTCCGCGCACGCCGCGGACGACCTTGTTTGCGCCGGCCGAAACCTGGTGGACAGAGCGCGACGGGCACCTTCCAGCGTCCAGGAGCGCCATTGCCGCCGATGTCGATTTCTCAACGCCGCGCCATTTGCCCGACCGTTGGCTGAACAATGGCTTCGAAGGGTGGAGCGGCATCGCGCGCATCATCTGGCCGGAGCACTGTCTGGGGATCGACATCGAGGCGGACGCGGAGCTCGACCGCTACATGCTCTTTGCGCCGGACACGGACCGAAGCTTCTTCTGCCTGGAGCCGATGAGCCATACCCCAAATGCGTTGAAGCATTTCGATGCCGACCCAATGGGGATCAAGGTACTTTCCCCCGGCGAGGTTCTCAGAGCAAGATTCGCAATGACCGTCTTCGACTGGAGCGACAACCATGGCTGAGCGCCTTTCCGGCAAACGCATCTTCCTGACCGGCGCCGCGCAAGGCATCGGGCTGGCGATCGCCGAGGCCTGCCTTGCCGAAGGCGCAAGACTGTTCCTGGTCGACCGCGACGGCGCACTGCTGGACAAGACCGTCGCGGGCCTCGCCGTGCCGCGCGGCCATGTCGGGCATGCGGCAGCCGACATCAGCGACGGTGCCGCAATTGCCGCTGCCGTCAGCCAAGCGGCCGCCGAGATCGGCCCCATAAACGCGCTGATCAACAATGCCGGGATCAATGTGTTCTCGACGCCGCTCGAGGCGACCGAGGAGGAATGGAACCGCAACTTCGACGTCAACGTCAAGGGCGCTTGGAATTGCAGCAAGGCGGTGTTGCCGGGCATGATCGCGAGCGGCGGCGGCGCCATCCTCAACATCGCCTCGACGCACAGCTTCACCATCATCCCACACACCTTTCCCTATCCGGTCGCCAAGCACGCGCTGCTCGGCCTGACCAAATCGCTGGCGCTCGAATATGCGGCGCAAGGGGTGCGCGTGAACGCGCTGGCGCCCGGCTATGTCGAAACCCAGAAGGCGATTGACTACTGGAACAGCTTTGCCGATCCGGCCACAGCACGCGCCAACACCATGGCGCTACATCCTGGCGGCCGCATCGCCACGGCGCGCGAGATTGCGCTGGCTGCGGTGTTCATGATTTCCGACGAGTGCCCGTTCATGAATGCGGCCACGCTCGTCGTAGATGGTGGGCTGAGCCAGCTCCAGCATCCAGCCTGAATTCCGGGAAAACCATGACCAAGAGACGATCGCAGCACTGGTTCGGCGGGCAGGGCAAGGACGCCTTCATTCACCGCAGCTGGATGAAGAACAACGGCCTGCCCGACGATGCCTTCGACGGCCGCCCGGTGATCGGCATCTGCAACACCTTCTCCGAATTCACGCCTTGCCACGTGCATTTCCGTGGCCTGATCGAGCACATCAAGGCGGGCGTGCTGGAAGCCGGCGGCCTGCCGCTGGAATTCCCGGTCTTCTCCTGCGGCGAATCCAATCTGCGCCCGACGGCGATGCTGTTCCGCAATCTCGCCTCGATGGATGTCGAGGAAGCGATCCGCGGCAATCCGATGGACGGTGTCGTGCTGATGGCAGGCTGCGACAAGACCACCCCGTCGCTGGTCATGGGCGCGGCCTCCTGCGACCTGCCGTCGATCGTCATTTCCGGCGGGCCGATGCTCAATGGCCGTTTCCAGGGCCGCGAGATAGGTTCCGGCACCGATGTCTGGAAATTCTCCGAGGATGTCCGCGCCGGCGTGATGAGCGAGCAGGATTTCGCTAATGCCGAGAGTGCCATGTCACGCTCGCCGGGTCATTGCATGACCATGGGCACGGCCTCGACCATGGCCTCGATGGTCGAAGCGCTCGGCCTGGCGCTGCCGGGCAACGCTGCCTATCCGGCGGTCGACGCGCGCCGCAGCCGCATCGCCCGCATGACGGGGCGGCGCATCGTCGAGA
>NZ_RZPF01000576.1:0-4339 GCF_004022735.1 Mesorhizobium sp. M7A.F.Ca.AU.001.01.1.1 | reverse complement strand
ACTGAGCGCCGATCATGTTGATCGGCGCAGCAGGCTGGCGATCGTGGCCGGGCGGCCGGGCGGGATCGACGTCGATCGCGGCGCCATCGTCTGCTCCTGCTTCGGCGTTGGCGCCAACCAGATCACGGAAGCGGTACGCCGCGGCTGCGGCAGCGTCGCGGCAATCGGCGCGGCCCTGAATGCCGGCACGAATTGCGGCTCCTGCCGCGCCGAGATCAGGGTCATCATCGACGCACAGAGCCTCCAGGCAGCCGAGTGATCGTCCTGACCAAAGGGGCCTGCGCGACGGTGCTGGTTGGGCTATGGTGGCTCAGGCGTGCTACGTCGCGCACGAATCATCCTCAGTCAGGGTCATCCAATGGCAAATCCCCCGCGCCGACCGACAAATCCGATGGCGGCCGCCGAGGCGGCTTTCAAGCCGGTGAAGAAGCCGGCTGCCCCGGTCCGAGAGCCCACGGCCGCTCCAGGCGTCAGGGAGCTTGTTTCGATCCGAATCGACCGCGCCGTGCTGGACCATTTCCAGGAGGATGGACCCGGCTGGCAGGACCGCATCAACGACGCCTTGCGGCGTGTGATAGAAGGCAAGCCGATCGTTACCGGGGGTGATCGTTCAGACGACGAGTAGCGGCTGTTCCAGCCGGCTCACGCTTCGAAGTGCAGGATGTAGAGCTTCCGCGTCTTCTCGTGGATCGTCCATTCGCCTTTCCAGCCTTTCGGCAGCACCAGCATTTCGCCCGGACCAACGTCCTCGCTGCGGCCATCGGGACCATGCAGCGAGACCCGGCCTGACACGATGTGGCAGGTTTCGGAATTGGTCTCGCGCGAGGCCGTGAAGCGGCCCGGCGTGCACTCCCAGACGCCGACTTCCAGTGCGCCATCCGGCGAGGTCCACAGCGTCGTCGAGGCTTCGAACTGATCGCCGCTGATCGAGGTCGGCTTGGGCTCAGGCTCGCCGAGGTCGATGGAGGCGAGGTGGGCGAAGGTCTGGAAGTCGGTCATGGCAGTCTCTCAATGTCCTGTGATGCGGTCGGCGATTGCGGCCAGTTTCGACGTGTGCTGGAGGCCGGCTTCCTCGCGCTCGTCGGCGACGCGATAGAGCTGATACATCGAGTGGACGCCGAGCCAGCGCATCGGCTCTGGCTCCCATTTGCTGACCTTTCGGTTGACCCAGGGCAGGCGGGTCAATTCGGTGTCGCGGCGCAGGATGAGATCGCGCAGCGTTCGGCCTGAAAGGTTGGAACTCGAGACGCCGAGCCCGACATAGCCGCCGGCCCAGCCGATGCCGGTTTCAAGATCGAGCCCTGCCGTCGTGCACCAGTCGCGCGGCACGCCCAGCACGCCGCACCAGGCGTGGTCGATGCGAAGCCTGGCTGTCTGCGGCAGCAGCCGGGTGAGGATCGCGTGCAGGCTTTCGATCGTGGCCTGCTGCGTTTGGCCGCGCACATCCGTTTGCGAGCCGTAACGATAGGGTACGCCGCGTCCGCCCATGGTGATGCGGCCTTCCCTGGTGCGCTGCGCATAGCAATAGGCGTGCGCGGAGTCGCCCAGAAGCTCATGGCCCTCCCAGCCGATCTCGTCCCACAGTGATTGCGGCAGCGGCTCGGTGATGATCTGTGCGCTGTTGAGCGGCAGCCAGAGCCGTTCATTGCCTGGTATGCCGGCCGTGAACCCTTCCGTGGCACGGATGATGATCGGCGCGCGCACGGTGCCGCGGTTCGTCGTGACCTTGCCCTTCTCGATGCCGGTCACGGTGGTCTGCTCGTAGATCGGCACACCGAGCCGCTCGACGGCTTCGGACAGGCCGCGCACCAGCTTGGCCGGCTGCACACGCGCGGTGCCGTGGTGGATATAACCGCCAAGCACATTCCTGATGTTGATGCGGGCCTTGGCCTCTGCCTGGCCGATCAGGCTGACACGCTCGCTCGGCACGCTCCAGCCGATCGCATCGGCATAGGCGGCGTTGATCCGTTCGAGCTGCGGCGGGTTGGTCGCCACCGTCAGATTGTCGACGCGGCGGATGTCGGCATCGATGCCTTCGGCTTCGGTCACCTTGATCACTTCGTCGACCGTGCCATGCATGGCCGTTTCCATGTCGATGACAGCGCCGCGCGTCGAGGTCTGCAGATATTTCTCGCGCGACCAGCTGAAGCCGCCGGACAGCCAGCCGCCATTGCGGCCCGACGCGCCGAAGCCGGCGAACTCCCGCTCGACGATGGCGATGCGGATCGATGGATCGGCCTTCTTCAGGTAATAAGCCGTCCACAGGCCGGTGTAGCCGGCGCCGACGATGCAGACATCGGCTTCGAGATCGCCCGGAAGCGGCGCGCGATAGGGCGGCAGGCCGATGTCGGCATACCAGAACGAGACGTTGCCGTTGACTTTGGCGTCCATGTCTAAAAATCCTGCGGGGAAAGAGCGATCAGGTCATCGTCATGTCGGCGCGGTCGTCGTCGGCAAGAAGTTTTGCATCGACGACCGACCAGCGCAGATCGACCGTGTCACCAATCGAGAACGGTGTGGCTTCCAGCGACGCGCGTACGATGGCGACCGAGCCGTCGCGCAACGTCACCTGGTATTTCGAGCCGGAGCCCAGATAGATCGCCTCGCTGACTTGACCGGTGAGGCTGTTCTGCCCGGCGGCGGGAGGCGTGTTGGTGCCGGCAAGCGAAAGCTTCTCCGGCCGCAGCAGGACCACCGGTTTGCTGCCGCTGGCGAGCTTGCCGTTGGCCACGATCTTCTGGCCGGCGATCGTCAGGCTGGTTTCGTTTCCGGACGTCAGGGCGGTGCCACGCAAACTGGTCGATTCGCCGATGAACTTGGCCACGAACAGGGTCGTCGGCTCGTCGTAGAGCTGGCGGCCGGTTCCGACCTGTTCGATGCGGCCCTGATTGAAGACGGCGATGCGGTCGGACAGGACCAGCGCTTCTTCTTGGTCGTGCGTCACATAGACGAAGGTGGTGCCGAGTTCGCGGTGGATGCGCTTGATCTCCAGCTGCAGCCATTCGCGCAGTTTCTTGTCGAGCGCGCCGAGCGGTTCGTCCATCAACAGCAGCGGCGGATCGAAGACGATGGCGCGCGCCAGCGCCACGCGCTGCTGCTGGCCGCCGGAAAGTTCGGAGGGATAGCGATGCGCGAAGTCGGCCATCTTGACCATGTCCAGCGCGCGCACGACGAGACGGTCGCGCGCCTGCTTGTCCATGCCGCGCAAGGTGAGGGGATAGGCGACGTTCTTGCCGACCGTCATATGCGGAAACAGCGCGTAGTGCTGGAAGACAACGCCGATGTTGCGCTTGTGCGCCGGCAGGGCGACGATGCTTTTGCCGCCAACGGCGAGGTCGCCGGAGGTGAGGTCGGTGAAGCCCGCGACGACGTTGAGCGTCGTGGTCTTGCCCGAGCCGCTGGGGCCGAGCAGCGTCATGAACTCGCCCGGCTCGATATGCAGGCTGACATCGTCGAGTGCGGTGAAATTGCCGTAGCGCTTGGTTGCGCACTTGATGTCGATGGCCGCGCCGCGTTTCCTCGCAGTCATCTCAACTCCTCGTCGATTTCGAGCTGATGATCAGCCCGGCGCTGATGATCAGCGTCGTGGCAATGAAGATGATGGTTCCGACGGCCGTCACCGTCGGATCGGCGTCGCGGGTGATGCTGGTGAAGATCTGCACCGGCAAGGTCTTCAGGTAGGGACTGGTGATGAACAGCGCGACGATGATCTCATCGAAGGAGGTGACGAAGGCAAACAAAAGCCCGGACAGGATGCCGGGCGCGATCAGCGGCAAGGTCACGGTGCGGAATGTGGTGAAGCGGTTGGCGCCGAGACTTGCCGCCGCCGTCTCCAGCCGCGCGTCGAAGACTTCGAGGCTTGCCGACACGGCGATGATGACGAAGGGGATCGCCAGCATCGTATGTGCGATGACGAAGCCGGTGGTGGTGCCGACGAGCTGGTAGTCGAGATAGACGGCGTAGATGCCGATGGCCAGCACCACGCCGGGCACGATCATCGGCGTGATCAGGATGGCGCGCAGCAGGCCGGCGCCGGAATGTTTCATGCGGCTGAGGCCGAGCGACGCCAGCGTGCCGATCAGCGTGGCGGCGACGGCGACGAGGCCCGCGACCCTCAGCGAATTGAAGAAGCTCGACAGCCAATCGGGGTTGGTGAAGAAATTCTCGTACCATTGCCAGGAGAAGCCGGACGGCGGGAAAGCGAGCGACTTCTTCTCGTTGAATGACATCGGGATGATGACCAGCGTCGGCATCACCAGCCAGACGGCGACCAGCAGGCAGAACAGACCGAGCAGAAGGCGGGATGGTGCCAGTCTCATGATCTGGACGCCTGCTTGTG
>NZ_RZPF01000575.1:0-4354 GCF_004022735.1 Mesorhizobium sp. M7A.F.Ca.AU.001.01.1.1 | reverse complement strand
CACCTTGACCAATTGCTCCACGCGGTCCTTCTCGCCAAAAATCCTGAGATACCGCTCGATCTCTTTCACATCGCCGGTCGCCTTGGCCGGATTGTCCGACAGCTTGACCGCTGGCCTGCCATTGGCCTCGGTGACCTTGCAAACCAGCGATATGGCGTCGAGGCTGTTGGTTTCCGTCGGCGCGCAGCCTTCGAAATCATTGGTCAGATTGGTGCCCCAGCCGAACGACATGCGCACCTTGCCCTTGAAGTGGCGATAGGTCTCCTCGATGGTCTCGACCTCGAGCCCGTCGGAGAAGATCAGCAGTTTCTGCTTGGGGTCCTTGCCCTTGTCGCGCCACCAGGACAGGATTTTTTCGCCGCCTTCGATCGGCGGCGCGCTGTCGGGGCGAAAGCCCGTCCAGTCGGCCACCCAGTCCGGCGCATCGCGCAGGAACGATGCTGTGCCGAAGGCGTCGGGCAGCACGATCAGCAGATTGCCGCCATAGTAGCGCTGCCAGTCCTGCAGCACCTTGTAAGGCGACTGTCTCAGCTCTTTTTCCGAGTCGGCAAGCGCGGCAAACACCATCGGCAGCTCATGTGCGTTGGTGCCGAGCGCTTCGAGGTCGTTGTCCATGGCCAAAAGCACGTTGGAGGTGCCGGTGAACGCCTCGCCGATGCCTTCCTTCAACGCCTCGACACACCAGCGCTGCCATAGGAAGGAATGGCGCCGGCGCGTGCCGAAATCCGAGATGCGGATGCCGGGCAGCGCCTTCAGCCGCTCGGTCTTGGCCCACATCTTGGATTTGGCGCGGGCATAGAGCACGTCGAGCGCGAAAGGCCCGAACGCCCGCATCGCCGCGCGAGATCGGAGTTCATTGATGATGGCGAGCGCCGGGATTTCCCACAGCGTGGTGTACATCCACGGCCCGCTGAAGGTCAGTTCATACTGCCCGTCGCACTTCGACAGCTCGTATTCGGGCAGCCGGAAGCCTTCCAGCCAGGCGAGGAATTCCGGTTCGAAGATCTGCTTGCGGCCGTAGAAATTGTTACCGCCGAGCCAGATCATCTCCTTCTTGGAGAAGCGCAAGGTGCGGGCATGGTCGAGTTGTTCGCGCAATTCGCCCTCGTCGATCTCGTCGGCAAGGCGCACCGAGGTCGTGCGGTTGATCAGCGAGAAGGTTGCGTCGACCTTGGGATACATGCCCCAGATCATCTGCAGCATCAAAAGCTTGTAGAAATCCGTGTCGAGCAAGCTGCGCACGATCGGGTCGAGCTTCCAGGTGTGGTTGTAGACGCGCCGCGCAATATCGGTCTTAGCCATGTTTCAACACCGCCTTCGCTGCCTGCCATCCACAATTGCGACAGGCCTCATAGCATCGAATCGGCCGCAACGCTGCCCGCTTTCAGGCTGGCCCGACAAAAAGAGCTGCCTGCATGCGGCGGCGCGCAGCCCGGCATCAGCTTGCGGATTTGCCGCCCATCACCCTGAGCGCCGGACGCTTGCGGCGGCTGACGATGCGGCCGGCCACAGGGGCGTCGGCGCGCCCATCGTCCCCCGCTTTCTCGGCAAACAGCCAGTCGACGAACACCTGCACGATCGGCGTCGTCCGCATCTCGTTGCGGCAGACGACATAGAAATCGTCGACCGCCGGCACCGACAGGCTGAACGGCGCGACCAGCATGCCCCTGGCCAGCAGCGCGCTTGCCGTCACCGAGTCGCCCAGCGCCACGCCGTGGCCGTGCACCGCCGCCTCGGTCGCCATACGGGCATCGCCGAGGTGATGGCGGCGGCCCCGCTCCAGGTCCAGCGCATCGGCGGCAGCCAGCCAGGTGTGCCACTCGCGGCCGTCATCGCCATGCAGGAAGACATGATCGGCGAGATCCCTGACGCTGCGGATCGGCCGGTTGTTGATCAAGGTCGGGCTGACCACGGGAAACAGTTCGAGGCCCGACCATTTGCGCATCCAGCAATCGGTCCAGCTGCCGTCGCCATAATGCACGCAGACATCGATATTGGGCGCCCGCAAATCCTTGGGATCGTTGGAAGGAATAAGCGTCAGCCTTATGTCGGGATATTGCGCCATGAAACTGCCGAGCCGCGGTGTCATCCACAGCAACAGTAGCGCCGGCACGCAGGAGACCGAAAGTGTGCCGCTGCTCGCCGGCCTTGTCATGCGCTGGGTGGCGGCGGCGATGCCGTCGAACGCGGTCGACACCGCCGGCAGAAGCTCCGCGCCATGCGGTGTCAGCTTGACCCGCTGGCCGACCCGCTCGAACAGCTTGACACCGAGCGACTGCTCGAGCGCCTTGATCTGGTGGCTGACGGCGCCATGAGTGACGTTCAGCTCAGTCGCCGCCTTGGTCAGTGAACCATGGCGAGCCGTTGCCTCGAAGGCGCGCAGCGGATTGAGCGGTGGCAGGCGCTTGGTCATGGTACCACTTTGTTGTGAGATTTTCTCACAGAAAACACCCTAACAATATCAATTGATTTTTCAATGCCACTGCCAGACACTTGAGTTTAGAACAGCATCAAGACATGAAATCTGCAGGCAGCCAGCGGGACAGCGGCCCGGCCGGATGACGGTCGGTTCGCAGGCGTCACCCGCGCCGGCACTGCATCAGCCCAGGAGGAGCGGACATGGGATACGATCGCGGCAAGCTCGATGCGTTGCGTCGCAAATATGGTGAAAGCCATGGCGGCGAGATGTTCGACCCGAAATTCCGCAAGGTCGCCGACAAGATCTTCTCCAAGAGCGGCACGCGGCTGGCGCCCTATTCAGGCATCCCGACCTTTCTTGCCGCGCCCTACCGCGAAATATCGGCCGACAATCCGGATTTCGGCGATTTGCAGGTGGCGATGATCGGCGTGCCGATGGATCTCGGCGTCACCAACCGCCCGGGCTCGCGCTTCGGGCCAAGGGCGTTGCGCGCCATCGAGCGCATCGGGCCCTACAATCACGTGCTGGAATGCGCGCCGACGCATGAGCTCAGGGTCGCCGACATTGGTGACACGCCGTTCCGCAGCCGCTACCGGCTTGAGACCAGCCATGAGGATATCGAGCGCCGCACCAACCAGATCGTCGATGCCGGGGTCATTCCGCTGTCGATCGGCGGCGACCATTCGATCAGCCATCCAATTCTGAAGGCCGTCGGCAAGAAGGCCCCGGTGGGGTTGATCCATATCGACGCCCACTGCGACACCAGTGGCCTGTTCGACATGACCAAGTTCCACCATGGCGGCCCGTTCCGCAACGCGGTGCTTGACGGCGTGCTCGACCCGACGCGCACGATCCAGATCGGCATCCGCGGCTCGGCCGAATATCTGTGGGAGTTCACCTACGAGTCCGGCATGACCGTGGTGCATGCCGAGGAGGTGACCGGCCTCGGCATTCCGGCGATCATCGAGAAGGCGCGCAAGATCGTCGGCGACGGCCCGACCTATGTCTCCTTCGACATCGACAGCGTCGATCCGGCCTTCGCGCCGGGCACCGGCACGCCGGAAGTCGGCGGTCTGACGACGCGCGAAGTGCTCGAACTGCTGCGCGGCCTCAAAGGTCTTAACATCGTCGGCGGCGACGTCGTCGAGGTGGCGCCGCAATACGACTCGACCACCAACACGGCGCATGCCGCCGCACAGGTGCTGTTCGAGATACTGAGCCTGATGGTGTTCAGCCCGGCGATAACAGGCAAGGGCGCCTGACGTCTAGAAAAGCAAAGGCAGCCGCCGCGCTGGAGCCGGCGGCCGACCCGAACAAACAAAGCTTCCAGACAGGGGAATGACAATGACAATCCGTAAGACATTTGCCTCCATCGCCGCCGTGCTGATGCTCGGCACGGCCGGTTTCGGCCTCGCAGTTCAGGCCGCTAGCGCCGATGCGCTGGCGGACATCACCAAGGCCGGCACCATCAATGTCGGCGTCTTCGCCGACTTTCCGCCCTTCTCCTCGGCCAGCGCCGACATGAGCCTCAAGGGCTATGACATGGATGTCGCGCAATACATCGCCGATACGCTCAAGGTGAAGCTCAATCCCATCGCCGTCACCGGCCAGAACCGCATCCCGTATCTGAACGATCATCGCGTCGACCTGCTGATGAGCGTCGGCTATTCGAAGGAACGCGAGCAGGTCATCGACTTCGCCGCTGCCTACGCGCCCTACTACATCGCCGTGATCGGTCCGGCAGCGCTTGCCGTCAAAGGCAAGGAAGACCTCGCCGACAAGTCGATCGCCGTCAATCGCGGCACGCTGGAAGACACCTCGCTCACCGAGGCAGCACCGGCATCGGCCGACATCAAGCGCTTCGACAACTACAATTCGGTGATCCAGGCCTTCATCTCCGGCCAGACGCAGCTGATGGTCGTCGGCAACGATGTC
>NZ_RZPF01000574.1:0-4359 GCF_004022735.1 Mesorhizobium sp. M7A.F.Ca.AU.001.01.1.1 | reverse complement strand
CGATATACTAATGTCTCGAACCACACCCCTGCCGCCGCTCGACTGGCTGCGCAGTTTCGAGGCTGCGGCGCGGCTGTCGAATTTCACCGCGGCGGCAGCCGAGCTTGGCCTCACCCAGGCGGCCGTCAGCCAGCACATCCGCTTTCTCGAGGAGCGGCTGAAGACACGTTTGTTTTCGCGGCTGGCGCGCGGCGTCGCCCTGTCGCCGGAGGGGGCAGCCTACCTCCCCCACATCCAGTCGGCCTTCGCCACCATCGGCAACAGCACCGCGGAACTGTTCGAGCCGCGCGCCGTCCAGACCGTGACCATCCGGGCGCCGATTTCCTTTGCCTTGCTGATGCTGGTTCCGGCGCTGCCCGATCTCGCGAAGGCACTGCCGCGCATCCAGCTCGACCTGGTGACGATCCATCGCCCTACCGATTACGACCTGCCAGGCTCGGTGCTCGATATCCGTTTCGGCAACGGATCCTTCCCCGGCCGCGAAGCCGACAGGCTGACCGCCGAGCGGCTTGTGCCGGTGGCGGCTCCGGGTCTGGTCGGCGACGCAGACTGGACCTCCTTGCCGCTGCTTCTGGTTGCCGGCGCGCGCGAGATTTGGGCGGAATGGTTCTCTGCCGCCAGGCTGGCCGGCCATCCCAGGCGATCGCACCGCTTCGACAGCTTCGTTGCCGCCATGGAAGCGGCCAAGGCCGGCGCCGGCGTGCTTTTGGGCTCGCGGCCGCTGGTCGATGCGGCGCTCGACAGCAAGACGCTGGTCAGGCTTTCCGACTTCGAACTCTCCAGCACATCGGGCCATTTTCTGACCAAGGCGTCGACAGCGCGCCTAACCGGCGCCGAGCAGGATTTCCGCCAGTGGTTGCTGTCGCGCCTCTCCGCGCCGGCATGATTGGTTACGAGATTTGCCCGATCCGCTTCCAGTAGATCAGCGTGCCGGTCAGCCCGCCATGCGGCTTCAGGGCATAGTCCGGTATCTCACCGGCCAGCGTGAAGCCCAACCGCTCATAGAGGCCTGAGGCGCCCTCCTCGGTTGCCGTGTCCAGAACCAGCAGCGTGCGGCCCTTCTCCACCGCAAGGCTCTCGGCGGCCCGCATCAGGCGCGTTCCCACGCCCCTGCCCCGGTAGTCTGTGCGTGTCATCAGCTTGGCGATCTCGGCCCGGTGCGGCTGGTTGGGCGGACAGTCGGGCAGCAAGGTCACGGTGCCGACCAGGTTTTTGCCGTCCCAGGCGCCAAGCATCGCTCTTTCGCCCCTTGCCGCCGCGGCCAGCGATTTCTCCCAGAAACCCCTCGCCGCCTGCGGCGCCAACGGATGCATGAAGCTGACCGAACCGCCTGCCGCCACCGTTGCGACCAGCAATTCGGCCAGCCCGTCCTGCGTCTCGGCAGCCGGGGTCAGGGTTGCGATCTCGATCGAGTTCATGTGCGGGATATCCTGTGATTGCGATAGAAGCGGGCGCATTGCCGTCACTCCAGATGGCGCGCGCGGCGACGCTTTCGCGCCGCCTTGATGGCGCTGATGCGGTCGGCATCTTCGTGCCCGAGGTGCCGCCCGCGCTCGAGAATCTCGAGCGTGTACTCCTCGTAGGTCAGGCCAAGCCGCTCGGCTCTGTCCATGCGCAACAGCATGACCTCGTGGCTCGGCGCCTTCCACGCCTTGGCGTGCGCTGCCTGCCAGGCCAGGAAGATATAGGGATCGCCCGTGCCCCATGGCGGGCCCTTGTACTCATCGAGAGGCGGCCCCCCATTGTGGGAGCGCTTTGGTCTCTTTGCCATTGTGTCAGCCTCTGACCAGGGCGACCAGATAGTCGGCGCCGGGCTCCAGGGCATGGAAGGTGCAGTCCGACGGCGCCCCAAGCGCCAGGCAGTCGCCGGGCTCGAGCTTGTGCGCCATATCGCCTTCGATGAATTCGAGCCGCCCGGAAATCAGCCATATCTGCTGCTTGATGAAGGCGTATGAAGCAGCCGGAAAACTGACCCTGGCGCCCGCCGGCAGATGCACCTTGATCAGTTCCAGCGGCATATCGCCAGCCGGCGAAAGATGCCGCCTGACATAGCCGGTATCGGGATCGCGCCATACCGGCTGGTCGGCCTCGCGCAGCAGCCCGCCGCCCTGCAGCTCGGCGCGCGCGATCAAGGTCGACAGCGTCATGCCGAAGGCCGACGCGATGCGCACCAGAAGCGCCGCCGTCGGGCTGGTCTTGCCTCGCTCGATCGTGCTGAGCATCGCCTTCGAGACGCCGGAATGCTCCGCCAGTTCGGCCAGGGACCAGTCACGCATGACCCTTTCGGCGTGTATCCTGCGGCCTATCGTCGAGGAAATTTCGTTCGCTATATCATCCATATGTCTATTATAGTGAAATATTGACGCCGGAGAAGAGCCGCCTTGCGACAATTTTCACAGGCCCCTTAATGCTCTCTACACCATCCGACCTCATCGGGCCTTAACCCCATTCGGGTAGGATCGACTCTCCAGGGAAATGGGGATTGGCCTGTCCATGTATGTCGAACGCGAAGCCTCCGTGGGGGAACCGACCTCGCAGGAGCGCCGCCAGACCGAGCAGAACGACAAGCGCATCCTCGGCAATGTCGTGCAATGCGACGGCGCTCGCGCCACCATCAGCGCCTATGCGGACGATGCCGACGGCGCGGTGACCGGCCTGTGGACAGTCGGCAAGATGATTTCCATCAATCTCGGATCGACGCGAACCGTCGGCCTTGTCTACGCGATCGGCAAGTCGGACCGCGCCTGGAGCAATGAGGGCCAGAACGCCATCGAGGTCAGCATCGAGTTGATCGGCGAAGTCCGTGACGGTGCGGAGCCCGGCGCCAGACCGGTCTTCGACCGCGGCATCACCACCTATCCGCATATCGGCGCCGTTGCGCATCGCATCCGCACCCGCGACCTGCAGGCGGTCTATGACCTTGCCGGGCGTCATTCGATCACGATCGGCACGCTCGCGCAGGACGAGACGATCGCCGCCAACATCGCTATCGACGATACGCTGGCGCGTCACTTCGCCATTGTCGGCACGACCGGCGTCGGCAAATCCACCGCCGTTTCGCTGCTGCTGCGCAAGTCGATCGCGGCACGGCCGGATCTGCGCATCCTGATCCTCGACCCGCACAACGAGTTCGCGGCATCGCTGCCCGAATACTGCGTCAGGGTCGATTCCAAAACCTTGGATCTTCCGTTCTGGATGTTCACGCTGGAGGAATTCGCCGAGGTGCTGTTCCGGGGCCGCGAGACCGAGCCGGAAGAAATCGATGCCTTGCGCGACCTGATCCCGGCCGCCAAGAATCTCTACCGCAACCCGAATTCGGGCTCCTATATCAGGCGCGGCAGCGATGCGCTGACCGCCGATACGCCAGTGCCTTACCGCATCGCCGACCTGCTGAAGCAGATCGATGAGCGCATGGGCATGCTCGAAAGCAAGACCGATCGCCCGACGCTCAAATCGCTGAAGACGCGCATCGAATCGGCGGCGGCCGATCCACGTTATCGCTTCATGTTCAACTCGCGCCTGATCGAGGACACCATCCACGAGACGATCGGCAACATCTTCCGCGTGCCGCATCATGGCCGTCCCGTGACCTGCTTCGAGATGGCCGGCATGCCGTCCGAAGTGGTCAATTCCGTCTGTTCGGTGCTGGCGCGCCTGGCCTTCGATCTCGCTCTATGGAGCGAAGGCAAGCTGCAGCTTCTGTTTTTGTGCGAAGAGGCGCACCGCTATATGCCGGCCGACCCGCGTCTCGGATTCGCGCCGACCAGGCATGCGCTGTCGCGCATTGCCAAGGAAGGCCGCAAATATGGCTGCTATCTCGGCGTCGTCACCCAGCGCCCCGGCGAGCTCGACCCGACCATCCTGTCGCAATGCTCGACCTTCTTCGCCATGCGGCTTGCCAATGAGCAGGACCAGGCGATCATCCGCTCGGCGATTGCCGACTCTTCCGCCTCGACGCTTGCCTTCCTGTCCTCGATGGGCCAGCGCGAAGCCATCGCCTTCGGCGAAGGCGTGGCGACGACCATGCGGCTGAAGTTCGAAAAGCTGCCGAGCCACCTGCTCCCCGGCACCGCCAAACGCGAAGAGGCCACGTCGAAGCCGGGCGACGATGTCGATCTGGTGGCGATCGTGGAACGATTGCGCAACGTGCCGAAATCGACGCAGCAGGCGATGGCCTTCGCCGAGGTCGTGGATTCAGGCCGCCAGGCCGGCGACCCCGACTACCGCAAGCCACCCGCCGCACGCCCGCCATCGGACGACGATTTCGACATGCGCTACGGCCTCAAGCCCGCAACCTTCGGCCTGCGCCCGCAAAACGATTGAGCTTGCGACCCGGCTGTTCTGCCGGCCGATTGAGAA